>JBOFDW010000083.1:0-11372 GCA_051647385.1 Fusobacteriaceae bacterium | reverse complement strand
AATTCTAAAAACAAAAAAATATTTTTGGATTTAAAATTTCATGACATTCCAAACACAACTGCCATGGCTTCAATTTTTGCCGCGAAACAAAAATGTTTCATGTTTAACATTCATGCCAGCGGCGGAAAAAAAATGATGAAGTCTGTTGCCGAAAAAGTTCGTGAAATAAATAAAGACGTCTCGATAATTTCTGTTACGATTCTCACAAGTTTTTCTGAGGAAGAAGTTGCGGAAACTTTTAATTCTAAATTAAATCTTACTGACTTGGCTATAAATTTGGCAAAAATTTCTAAAGAAGCTGGACTTGACGGCGTGGTTTGTTCTCCATGGGAAGCAAAAAAAATAAAAGAAATCTGCGGAGAAAATTTTAAAACTGTTTGCCCAGGGGTTCGTCCAAAATGGTCAGCGTCAAATGACCAAGAAAGAATTATGACTCCAAGTGAGGCTATAAAAAACGGCTGTGATTTTTTGGTGATTGGTCGCCCAATTACGAAACACGAAAATCCCCAAGAAGCTTTTAATTTAATTTTAGACGAAATTAGTTAATTCAAATTTATATTTATTTTGAGTCAAGAGGCTTTAGCCTCTTGTCCCGCCGAAGGCGAAGATTGGGAGAGGTATGGAACAGTGCTTTTAAGGAGCAAATAAAATTTGCGACTATAAAAGATTGAAACAGATTTGTCCAAAGGACGAAGCCTGAGAGGGAACGTCTCCAAAAAAATATTTTAAATTTTTGTGGTTCAAATTTTTTTATATAAAGACTAAATTATATTTCTAAAAAATATTATCCACCATATACATTTCAAAGGAGAAAAAATTTATGACAGGAAGCATCGAAGTTGCGAAAGCATTATTGAAAACTGAGGCGGTGAAATTAAATGTGCAAGTCCCGTTCACTTTTGTTTCAGGAATTAAAAGTCCAATTTATTGTGACAATAGAAAAATGATTGGCTTTCCAGAAGAGCGAAAAATTATCGTGAAAGAATTTATAAATAAAATAAAAGAGCTTGAAAAATCTGGAATTAAATTTGATATAATTGCTGGAACTGCAACTGCTGGAATTCCTTGGTCAGCTTTTATTGCCATGGAATTAAATTTGCCCATGGCATATATTCGTGGAGAAAAAAAAGCTCATGGTGCTGGGCGACAAATTGAAGGTGCGGAATTTTCTGGCAAAAAAGTTTTGGTGATTGAAGATTTAATTTCCACTGGTGGAAGTTCTATAAAAGCTGTTGAAGTTGCAAAAGAATCTGGTGCAACTTATGTTGAAGTTGTGGCAATTTTTTCCTACGAATTCAAAAAAGCCTACGAAGGTTTTTTAAATGCAAATATTAAATGGTCGGCTCTTTCCAATTTTGAAATATTGCTTGGAGTTGCAAAAGAAAATAAATATATAACTGCCGCTGAGGAAAATATCGCTTCATCTTGGAACAAAGCTCCAGAAAAATATGGAGTTGAGATTTAATGTTGCTGGTACAAAATGCTCGAATAATTTCTGGAGAAAATTCTGACGAAGTTGTTGATATTTTGCTTGGCGATGACGGAAAAATTTTTGAGATTAAAAACAAAATCAATTTGTATATGGTGGATAATAAAAAAAATAAAATCATTGACGCAAAATTTAATTTGGTAATTTCTGGAGTCATTGACCCACACGTTCACATGCGTGATCCCGGACTCACTCACAAGGAAGATTTTTTTTCTGGGAGCAAAGCTTGTGCAAAAGGTGGCGTCACAACTTTTCTTGACATGCCAAATTCAATTCCAAATACTATCACTGAAGAAAATTTGATTCAGAAAAAAAATATTTGTAGCAAAAAATCTTTGGTTGATTATGGATTTCATTTTGGTGGAAGCAAAATTGATAATTCTTCTGAGATTTTAAAAGTAAAAAATTCTGTCGCCTCAACGAAAATTTTTTTGAATATGTCGACTGGTGATATGCTTATAGATAATAATAAAATTTTAGAAAATATTTTCAAAAGTTCAAAAATTATATCAGTTCACGCTGAAGAAGAAAAAGTTGAAACTGCTATAAGTTTTGCAGAAAAATTTGATTGCAAACTTTATCTTTGCCATTTATCAAAAAAATCTGAAGTTGAACTTTTGCGTAATGCAAAAAAAAGAGGCGTAAAAGTTTTTGGAGAGGTAACTCCTCACCATCTTTTTTTCTCTTATGAAGATAGAGAACGTTCTCCAGAAAATAAAATGCTCCTCAATATGAAACCAGATTTAAAATCCAAAGAAGATTGTGACGCACTTTGGGAAGGAATTATTGATGGCACGATAGACACAATTGGAACTGACCATGCACCTCATACTTTGGAAGAAAAATTATCCAAAATAATTTTTGGAATTCCCGGAGTAGAAAACTCTTTAGAAATTATGTTATCAGCTGTAAAATCTGGAAAATTATCCTACAAAAAATTATCAGAAATTATGAGCGAAAATTCTGCGAAAATTTTTGGGATAAAAAATAAAGGAAAATTAGAAGTTGGATACGATGGGGACCTTGTAATTATTGACACAGATGATTTGTATATAGTTGATAATAAAAAAATTATTTCGAAGTGCGAATGGACTCCATATTCTGGAATGAAAACTGGCGGTCGGGTTATTACAACAATTATTCGTGGAAATATTGTGTATGACAACGGAAAGTTTTTCGAAGTGATTGGAAAAGAAGTTGAATTTTAAAAAATTTTAGGAGCGTGTTTAAATGGGCATTTTTATATATGTAATTATTTTAGCTCTGGGATTTTTTCTTGCAAAAAAAAATTTCATTCATGAAAATATTATAAAAAAATCTAGTCACCTTTTTAATATTTGCCTTTATATTTTGCTCGGAGGGCTCGGATATAAAATTGGTATCAACGATAAAATAGTTTCAAATATTTATAAAATTGGAGCACGAAGTTTTTTGATTGCTTTTTTTGCAATTTTAGGTAGCCTCTTGATGACATTTGTATTTTTCAGAATTGTTGGTAAAAAGGGAGGCAAAAAATGATTGGGATTTTGGTTTCTGTTGCCTCTGGAATTATTTTTGGACTTTTTTTTAAAATTCCGTTTCTCGTAAAAAATATAGATATAGTAATTGATATTGGATTATGCTTGCTTCTTTTTTTTGTTGGACTCGACATGGGAAAAAATAATTTTTCTTTCTCACATCTAAAAAAATTTGGCAAAAGAATTTGGTTCTTGCCATTAACTGTAATTCTCGGAACTTATATTGGAGCAACTTTTGCGTCTTTTTTTGTAACTGAAACTATCGGAGAAGTTTTTGCTGTTGCATCTGGATTTGGTTGGTATTCTTTTTCTGCTGTTGAAATTGCCAAAAGAAATCCTGAACTTGGAAGTCTCGCTTTTTTGGTAAATGTTTTTCGCGAATTAATTTCTATTTTTATGATTCCATTTGTCGCAAAAAAAATTGGTGACTTTGAGGCTGTATCTTTGGCAGGTGCTCCAGCAATGGATGTTACTCTTCCCATAATTGATAAATATACAAATTCAGATATTGCCGGTGTTTCTTTTTTTACTGGATTTATAATTTCCATACTTGTTCCAGTTCTTGTTCCTCTTACCATGAAAATTTTTAATATTTAAATTTATTTTTTTATTAAAACAGGAGCTAATAAAATTTCTTAGCTCCTGAATTTTTTTTACTTTTATTTTTACTTTTAGTTCTTACTTTAAATTTTTATTATTTTAGAAAAGATAATTTATTCCCAATCCAAATTTATTGTTATTATATTCGCTTCCTGCTGTGAATACATATTCAAGATAGCAGTTTAATCCTTTCCATGTTTCTTTTGAAAGATCCAGTCGAGCATTCATATCAACAGACCAACTATTAAGTTCGTATTCATCAAAAGGTAAAGGATTTACATATTTTGATTCAAAAGTCGCGTTCATTTGTGGAGTCAAATTACCAAACTGATAATTATATTTAAATGCTAATTTTGGTAAAAAATTTATTCCCCATGAGGTAAAATCTTTTCTGAAGTCAACTCCAATTCCTGTTTCAATTGAATTACTATCTATCTCTTCAACTTTTACTGAATAAAGACCTTCTTCACGCATTTCACCTTGACTTATAGATGCAATATCAAAAGATAATTTTGGAATAATAGAGCCATACTTAAAAGCATATTCAGTTGAAACTTGACTGTAGAGTCCAAAATATCTTGTCAAAACTCCTGAACTAAATTCTCCTTTATCAACTAATACGTCATTGACTTTTCTTGTTGCATCTCCAGAAATAATTCCAAAATACGGAGTCGTATATGTTTCTAATGGCGACCAAAAAATTCCGTAAAGATTTGGTTTATCTCTATGCATAAAATGACCGTTCATTTGAATATATGATGATTTATAAGAAGAAGTGTCACTATAAGTTGAACTTGAAAGCCCAAGTGATGTTACAAATCCAGTTCTCATCGTGCTGTTTATTTTTATATCATATCCAACGTTCATCATATTTAAATAATTATCATATCGCATTGCATATTTATTTTCATCTACATTCAACATTTGAAAATCATAACCTAGAATTACATTATGATTTTTTGTATCTTGAAATGTTACATACTTATAATAAATATTATTGCTGATAGAATTTCTTGCAAACTGCATGACATCTTGAGTCTGTCCCTGAATAGTTGGAAAGAAATTTATTCCAACAGCTTGTGAACTATATGCAACAGCTTGCTCATATGTTATTGCTGATAATATTAGCTTGTAAAGATTTTCCATAGGCACATCATCTTTTACACTAGAAAATAAAATTGCGTCATAAAAATTTGCAAGTTTTTTATTTTCAAATACTTCTGCAAACTTTTTTCTTTCAATTACAATATCATACTTACCGTCCTGATTTTTTTGCCCATATGCAATTAACATAGGAGAAAAAGTTTCTACTTTTATTTCTCCATAATAATCTGCTATTAAAGCATCTTTTAAAATTGCTTGTCTATCATAAACATTTTTCAAAATAGTTCTGTCGGCATAAATAGTTCCAGAAATTTCTGGTGCTTTAACTGAACCACCTTCTCCTATTACAAATTTACCATCTCCAAAATCAGCTGGATTAAATGCTGTTTCAGATTTTATTGGTAAATAATTTACGAAAGCACCACCACTTGAATATGCAAACAATTTATTTCCATTCCCCAAATCTACATCTATTCTATAATCTGAACCATTATTATTATTTGCACTTAAAATACCTGATACTGGCGTACCTGTTCCACCAGCAGGACAATTTACTCCACCTGTTCCTGGAGTTGAACAAGAATAATTACCTGTTCCATAATAAATTTTCCCAGTACCAGATTCTATAACTCCGCCGTTGTCTGCATACATAGCAATAGATCCAGTTGCATCATTCATATTTATTTCGCCATTATTTTTTATTCTACTTCGTGCTCCGCTGGCATACATTCCAATAGCTCCAACTGTTCCTGCTGACATTGTTATAGTTCCATTATTTATTGCGCGTCCTCCACCTGTCACTTTCATTCCGTAGCCATTTGCATATTGTGATGATGATAACGCTGTCCCTCTCACATCTAAAATTATTGTTCCATTATTTACCATTTCACTTGCACCAGTGTTGAGCATCGCTACACCTTTTGCACCAGTTACATATATTACACCTTTTTTATCATTTATGAAATTACCACCATCACTGGTTATATAAATTCCTATATTATCATTTCCTGCAACGTTTATTCTTCCATTATTAATTGCAGTATTTTTTGCAGAAATACCTATTGAGCCAACTCCATGAATATCTATAATCCCCCATTCTTTATTTATAACAGTTCCTGACTCCATTAAGATAACTTT
This sequence comes from Fusobacteriaceae bacterium, assembly GCA_051647385.1. Classification (GTDB taxonomy): domain Bacteria; phylum Fusobacteriota; class Fusobacteriia; order Fusobacteriales; family Fusobacteriaceae; genus JAGNZR01. The sequence continues at coordinate 5,525 of JBOFDW010000083.1, read as the reverse complement.
CTGATTTGAACCAAGAGAAGTAATTATTCCTTCATTATTTGAAACTCCACCTTCACTACTACCTTTTATTCCGTAAGCTATACCAGTTGGTAGTTTATTTTCTATCGTTAATTCTGAATTTCTAAGATTATCTACTACCGAGTCACCAAAAAAAATTCCAACAGATCCAGCAGCATCTGAAATTAAAGACAACTTTAGACGTTTTGAATTTATTACCTTACTTGAGTTTCCTACATCTATTCCATATACCTTACCTCCATTAGATGTTAAAAGTATACTTCCATAATTTAATACTGTTGCTTCATCTTTAGCGGACATACCTGCCACTCCTTCTAAAGATGTCGTTCCATTCTTTTCTATTTTAATTTGACCTGATACTTGGTTTTCTAAATAACCACCTATTCTTGATTCAGATTTCATTCCAAACCCATCAATTTTTGTCGAAAAATTGATATCTCCGCCGTTAGTAGCTCTTCCTGATGTTCTTATTCCATAAAAAGATCCATCTGAACTTCCGAGTATTGCACCAATATTTGAAATAGTAGCTGACGATACAGAATTCATACCATATGCTGTACCATTGCCTACATGAGTCAAATATATTGTTCCAGAATTTTTTTGTGTTCCACTTCCTTCTGTGTTAATACCAAATGAGCTACGTCCTCCACTATTTTTTATTATAATATCTCCAGTATTTTCAACTGAACCATTTCCTGTCGCTGCCGGTAAATCAATTCCATAAACTTCACCACTAGAACTAATTCCATATCCAAACAAATATATTTTTCCTTTGTTTATAATTGTATCCTTTCCAGTATAGCTTAATCCTGCAAGTTCACCTTTTGTTGTGTCATTTAAAACTCCATAAATTGTTCCTTCATTATTTAGTTTTCCACCCTTAGAATAAATTCCTTTCATTTTTGTGCCAGCACCTGAAGTATCGGTATTGATTATGTATATATTCCCATAATTATCAAAAGAACCTGTCGTTTCTAGCGAAACTCCAATTAATTGACCTGAACTTGTTTTCGTTAATTTTATTTCTCCATTCTCACTATTTATCCCTGTCCCACCTTCTTCAATTTTCATTGCAACTGGTGATCCAGAGCCATTGAAATAAATTTTCCCAGAGTTTATAGCTTTTCCCAAACTTGAAACATACATTCCTACTGGTGTTCCTCCACCACTGAATGAAATAGAACCATCGTTTAATATAGTTGAACCATTATTGGCATACATCCCGATTGCTTTACTATATTGAGCTCTTCCCATTTGAATATTTGACATATTTTTAATTGTAGCTCCATTTAAAGCTATTACTCCAACTGCAGAAGATCCATCAACATAAATATTTCCATTAATTTGTGTATTTATATCTTTTCCAGTAACTGTTACAGCTGCTGAATATTGTTCTATTGATTCAGCATCTCCAGAATAAGATGAATAAATAGTCCCTTTTGAATTATCAACACTAACATTTCCAAACATATAAATCCCAGTTGTTCCCTTTGACGTAGCTGATATTGTCCCATTGTTAGTTGCACTCCCAGTTCCAACCAAAAACATTCCAACCGCATCTTGTGCTGAAGCTAATATTGACCCATTATTGATAGCAGTTCCGCTTGTTTCCAAATAAATACCTATAGAATTTTGGCTCAACGCTGAAATATAACCATTATTTACTACTTTCCCAAAGTCTGTAGCAATTAATCCTGCTCCTGAAACAGAAATGTATCCATCATTTTGTGCAACAGCATTATTTCCCCATGCTCTTAACCCACTTTCGCCTTTTCCAATAATATTTGAATTTTTATTATTTTGCACAAAAGAAAAACTTCCATCATTTGTGTAAGCTAAAAGTCCATTAGAATTAGACCCATTAACATAAATATTTCCTTCATTATAAATACTGCCACCATTATAAGCTATTCCTGTTGGTCTCTCGGAATTTGAATTTCTAATTGTCCCTTTAAATATTATTTTTGTACCACTATATCTAGCTATTGTATCCCCATTTTCTTCCATAGTATAATTTTCTATTATTTCTTCTCTTACATTGAAGCGTGACTTTCCGTCCAATGTAATGAACACATCATCAAAAGGCTTAATAACCCAAAATTTTCTATTATCGCTAGCATACGAATCATCAAAATTTTTCCAAGTGTATGTTGGATTTACAAAGACCAATCTATTTATATTATTTACTTCTTTTTTATAAAAAATATGTAAAAAATTTGTTGATCCTGTATTTTTATTTTTTGAAGTTTTTGGAGCAATTGACTCCATAAGATCTTTATCAGAAAAAGAAAAAACAATATCTTTTTTCTTTGGAGTTTCATTAAATTCTTGAGGCTTAATATCAACTGTAAATCTATATTTTTTAACTATTTCTTGCTTGTCAACAAATATAGACTTAAGATCATTTCTTATTTCATCTTCGCTATCATAATTTAAAAATGTCATTTTATTCTCTGGAGGTTTCATCTTTACTTCTTCTTTTAGTGTTACATAAACTACTCCTGAGACCTGATATTTTCCAACTTTTTTAGGAATTTCTCCTGAAAAAGTCCAAGAAAAAGTAATCAACATTAAAATAATACTAATGCTAATCCTCTTGGCTATTGACTTAAAAAATTTTAGATGTAACAAATATGCCTTCATTTTCATAATCCTCCTACACTTTAAATAAATTGATATTCTATTTTCCCTTTAAATAGTTATCAAAATTTCATGAACACAAAAAATTATAAAACGTCCGTTGAAATTTTATATTATTTTTCATAAAATTGCAAGTATTTTTTTCAAGTTAATATTATGTCATATAATAAAAATTGAAAAAATATCCCAAAAAATTTGACTTTAAGAAAAAATAAAATTCATTATAACTTTATTTTTTAAAATGTTTTTTATTTACAAATAAATATATGGTAAATTAAAAAATTAAATAGTGGAATGAATTCTTAAAATATGTTAAGATATGGTAACTATAATAATTTTGGAGGAAAAATTTAAATGGATAACGTACTTAATGTGCTTGAAGAGCGTGGTTTTATAAAACAATTCACTCACGAAGATGAAACTAGAGATTTACTTGCTAAGGAAAAAATAACTTTTTATATAGGGTTTGACCCAACTGCTGACAGCTTACATGCCGGAAGTTTTGTGCTTCTCATGCTAATGTCTCATATGCAACGAGCAGGTCACAGACCAATTGCTCTTCTTGGTGGTGGAACTGCGATGATAGGTGATCCTTCTGGTAAAACTGATATGAGAAATATGCTTACACGTGAGCAAATAATTAAAAATGCTGAAGGAATTAAAAAGCAAATGGAAAAATTTATAGATTTTTCTGGTGGAAAAGCTATTTTGGATAATAATGCAAATTGGCTTACTAGTCTCAATTATATAAATTTCATCCGAGATATTGGAGTTCATTTTTCTGTAAATAAAATGCTTGCTGCTGATTGTTTTAAACTGCGAATGGAAAACGGACTTTCTTTTTTAGAATTTAATTATATGCTAATGCAAGGTTATGACTTTTTAGTTTTAAATCAAAATTATGGTTGTGTTATGCAACTTGGTGGAGATGACCAATGGTCAAACATGATTGCTGGTGTTGACTTAATAAGAAAAAAAGAAAGAAAGCCTGCCTTTGCTGTAACATGCCCTTTGCTTTTAACAAGTGATGGTCAAAAAATGGGTAAAACTGTTAAGGGTGCTCTTTGGCTTGACTCCGAAAAAACTTCTCCTTTTGATTTTTATCAGTACTGGAGAAATGTTGATGATAAAGATGTTGAGAAATGTCTAGCATTGCTAACATATTTACCTATGGATGATGTGCGTCGTCTTGGAAGTTTAAAAGATTCTGAAATTAATGAAGCAAAAAAAGTTTTGGCTTACGAGGTTACAAAAATAGTTCACGGAGAATCTGAAGCTGAAAAAGCAAGGCAAGGTGCTGAAGCTCTTTTTGGTGCTGGAGGAGACTTGTCAAATGTTCCAACTATAGAAATACATAAGGAAGATTTAGGAAAAGGAATTGTTGCACTTCTAGTTCAAACTGGAATATTAGCTTCTACTAGCGATGGTCGAAGACTTGTGCAGCAAGGTGGACTTTATTTTGGAGAAGAAAAAGTTTTGTCTTATGACACACCTATAACTGAAAATTTATTTAAAGATAAACAGTTACTTATAAAAACTGGTAAGAAAAAATATTATAATTTTATTTTAATATAAAATAATAAAGGAAAATAATTTGACAAAACAAGAACGAATAAAAAATGTTTTAAATATTTTGGAAAAAAAATTTGGTCATCCGAAGTGTGCCCTAAATCATAGGTCTGCTTTTGAACTTTTGGTTGCGACAATACTTTCTGCTCAATGCACAGATATTAGAGTAAATATAATAACAGAGAGTCTCTTTAAAAAATATAATACTCCTGAACATTTTGCAAAAATGCCTCTTGAAAAATTAGAAACATTAATAAAGAGTGCAGGATTTTATAAAAACAAATCTAAAAGCATAAAACTTTGTAGTCAAACTCTACTTGAAAAATATAACGGTGAAGTTCCGCAAGATATGAATGAGCTAATTGAACTTGCAGGTGTTGGACGTAAAACTGCAAATGTTGTTCGTGGTGAAATATGGGGATTGGCTGACGGAGTAACAGTCGACACCCATGTTAAGCGTCTAAGTAATTTAATTGGATTTTTTTCAGAAGATAATGTTGAAAAAATAGAGCAAAGTCTTATGAAAATTATTCCAAAAAATAAGTGGATAGTTTTTTCACATTATTTAATTTTGCATGGACGTGACAAATGCAAAGCGAGAAATCCTAACTGTATTCAATGTGAAATAAATAAATTTTGCAAGCACGGAGAAAAAATTTTAGAAAAGTTTGAAAATAATTCTTGACATCCAAAATAAAGAATGGTAAAATCTGAATGTATTAAGAGATTAAATATGATTTTACAATAAATTTAGAATGTTAGGAGTTGAGAGTAATGAAAGTTTATCTTGACAATAATGCTACAACAAAACTTGCAAAAGAAGCTCTTGAAGCTATGATTCCATATCTTACAGATATTTACGGGAATGCTTCTAGCATGCACTCATTTGGTAAAGAAGCTGGACAAGGTATGAATAGTGCTCGAGAAAAAATTGCGATGTTGTTGGGTGTGTCGGCAAAGGAAATAATATTTACTGGTTCTGGAGTAGAAGCAGATAATATCGCCGTTCGTGGAATTGCAAGAGCATACAAAAGTAGAGGGAATCACATAATTACAAGTAGCATTGAACATCCTGGAGTGAGAGAGACTCTTAAGGATCTTGAGAAAGAAGGATTTGAAGTTACAGTTATTCCTGTTGACGAAAATGGTGTAGTAAAGCTTGATGAATTAAAACAAGCAATAAAAAAAGAAACAATTTTAATATCAGTAATGCATGCAAACAATGAAGTTGGTTCTATACAACCAGTTGAAGAAATTGGAAAACTTGCAAAAGAAAAAAGAATCATATTTCATATGGA
>JBOFDW010000082.1:0-9717 GCA_051647385.1 Fusobacteriaceae bacterium | reverse complement strand
AATCTTTTATAATAGTCGCAGAAGATTGAATGAGCAAAGAATCTATCGTCGACATAATCGCGGCGAGTGGACCTGCAATAAAAACTCCAGCCAAAATCGGATGCAAAGTTGTGAGGGCAAGAACTGGAACGACAGTGTCGGAAATTTTTCCGGCTGGCAAAATTGCAATCCCCATAAAACCAATGAGGTGCATTCCCAACATTAAAATTCCAACGACCGCAGTTCCAATAATCATCGCCGAATGAAGCGACTTCGTATTTTTAAATCCCATACAATTTACAGTTGTGGACGGCAAACCCAAAAGTGCAACGCCGACCAACATCCAAAATGAAAGAATAAATGGCTTGGAAATATTTCCGCCACTTGTTGGAGTCAAAAGTTCTGGATTAATTTCCATAATTTTTTTCGTAATATTTTCCATACCTCCACCAAATTTTAGTACTGAAACAAAAAGTAAAATTGTTGCGACGAGCATAACAAAACCTTGAATCGCATCGGTCACAACAACTGCACGAAAACCTCCGATGGCTGTGAAGGCAATTACAAACAGAGTGAAAACTCCAAGCCCAATATAATATGGCACGCCCAAAACACTTTCGAAAAGTCGAGCTCCACCAATAAACTGAACCGTGATTGCTCCAATGGTAAAAATTACAAGAGCTACCGAGCAGATGAAAACCAAAAGTTCATTTTGATATCGAGCTCGTAAAAAATCTGAAATCGTAACGCTCCCAATTTTTCGTGAGACAATCGCAAGTTTTTTGCCGAGAATTCCTAGAGTAAAAAAAGCTGTTGGATATTGAATGCACGCGAGCAAAACCCAACCGAGTCCGAGCTTATAAGCAAAAGCTGGACCGCCGATGAAAGAACTTGCACCAACATACGCACCGATGAGAGTCATGGAGAGAACAATTCCATTCATGCCACGGCTTCCCATAAAATATTCTTCGATGAAATTAATATTTTTTTTGCTGGTAACTTTGCTAATTTTCCACGCAATAAAAATCATGATTAATAAATATAAAATTATTGGCAACATTCGCAGTGTCATTTTCGATCACTCCAAATCCATATTTTTGAAAAAAAGTTTGATAATTATTGAGACCAAAAGTATGAGGAGAAAAAGTCCGACCACGCACGACATGAAAAACCAAGACGGGAGTCCGAGAATGAAAGTGTATTTTGTCGGATCGTCTCCGCTTCCGAATGCGAAAAAGTACCACCACAAAAAATAGAAAATATATAGCCCAATTGTTATTCGGACTTCTTTTTTTATTTGGGAAAATCTTTTGTCCAATTTGTGCCTCCAAAATTTTTTGTTGTCCAATATTTAGTATAACAGAGTTGCGGATTTTTCACAAGGCAAAAAGTTTTTGGCAAGGAAATTTTCGGGGGCTAATGTTTAAAGTAAAAAAAATTTTTTACGAAAATAAAAAAGTGGGGTTCGCCCCCACATTTTTTATAATTTAAAATAATAATTTCAGGCTTGCAGAATATAGTCTGCTAAAATATTAACAAAGATTTCTAGCGATAATTTTTTCGCAAATTTCAACGATTCAATAAATTTGTTTTTTGTGAAAAAAATTGTAACTAAAATATATTTAGCCATTTTACCGCCTCCCTTTAACTTCAACTTTTTAAATTTACTTATAAAATAAGTCAATGAAAAAATTATTGCAAGGATTACAATTGTCAATATAATAAAAAATATATTCTTAGCCTTTGCATTTGCAAACCAAAAACTATTATTTTAACTCATAAATATTTCTCCTAAATTATTTTTGTATGAATTTATTATAGCAAAAATTTTATTGTGCCACAAATAAAAAAAGTAATTAAAAATTTATAATGATAATTTTTTTCGCTCTGCATTTATATAAATGAATGCGGGTTGCGAGTCCACACATTCAAAAAAAGACTAACCACCCATCACAATAGTTTCTTGAAAATTAGCAGAAACAAAATTATGATTAAAAATATTCTTAAATACATTAAATAACCACCTCCTCAATTTGAGGTAGGCGGTGTAGCCTTCAAAATATTATAACACACAAACCAAAAGAAGATACAAAAGAAAAAAATCACACAAATAAAAAAGAGAGGCTCGCATCCTCTCAATTTTTGGTGGTAGTTAATGTATTTAAGATTTCAAATTAATTATATCATACTTTCTAAAAATTGCAATTTTTATTTTGGACAATTAGAGTTCTTGTAAAATATTTTAGATACAGAAATAAAAAATCACATAAATATTTTTCAAGCCCAAAAAAAATTCAAATAGCAGAGACAAAAAAATATTTGACAGAAATAAAAAATTTTGATATGATAACTTAATAAAAAAGTTTCGGAGGCAATGAAGTTGGCAAAAAAATTATTGAGGAGCAGGCATTTTAATAAATTTATTTCTAAGTTAGAGTCCACTTCTAATACGTTTTTTATTGCTGTGTTGCTTTCTGTATTTTTCTTTTGAAAAGATAAGACAAAAATTATTCTTCAGAAATTTTGTTTTTGATTATAAAAAGGTGCTTGAGAGTCAGCAATAATTTTAAAAATTATGCTGGCTTTTTTTATTCTCAGCATTGGATAAAATCACAAAAAATATTTACGCAAAATTAAGTTGAAAGTGAGATGAAGTTTTATGATAAAAGTAGGAATTGTTGGTTCAACTGGATATGTTGGGAGTGAACTTTTGAGGCTGTTGTTGGGACACCAAGAAGTAAAAATTATTTCTCTCACCAGCCAAAGTTACACTGGGAAAAATTATAGCGATGTATTTGAAAATTTTAAAAATACTAATTTTGTTTGCGAGGAAAAAAGTCTCGAGACATTGTCAGAAATGTGCGACGTAGTTTTTATCGCTTTGCCTCATGGCGTGGCGTCAAAAAATATTACGAAAGAAATTTTGAGCAAGACAAAAATCATAGACTTGGGGGCAGACTTCAGGTTTAAAGATTTTAAAGTTTACGAAGAATGGTACAAGACTGAAAATTTTGCGAAAGATTTACTTCAAGAATCAGTTTATGGTTTGGTAGAAATTAATCGTGAGAAAATAAAAACCGCAAAATTAATTGGCAATCCAGGTTGTTACACAAGTTGCAGTATTTTGTCACTGTATCCTCTGCTCAAGGAAAAAATAATCGAAACCACTGGAATAATTATTGACGCAAAAAGTGGAGTGAGCGGTGCAGGTCGTGGAGTAGATTTGAGCGTGCATTTTTCCGAAGTCAACGAAAGTATAAAACCATATAAAATTGGAAGTCATAGGCATACGCCAGAGATTGAAGAACAACTTGGCTATGCTGCTGAAGAAAAAATCGTGTTGCAATTTACACCGCACCTTGTCCCAATGAATCGTGGAATTTTGACGACGAGTTATGCGAGGCTAAAAAAATCTTACAGCTATGAAGATATAAAAAATATTTACGATAAATATTATGGGCACGAATATTTTATTCGCCTAACAAAAAAAGGAGTAATACCAGAGACGCGTTGGGTCAAAGGGTCAAACTTTGTGGACATAGGATTTGAGATTGACAAGAGGACTGGTCAAATAATTGTTTGCGGTGCAATTGATAATCTTGGAAAAGGGGCGGCGAGTCAGGCAATACAAAACATGAATCTGATGTTTGGGCTCGATGAAAAATTGGGAATAAATAATTTTCCAATGTTCCCGTAAAATTTTATCTGCCAAAAATATTTCTATATATTTTGGTAAAAATAATAAAATCTTGATATTAATTTAGGAGGCAACATAAATTGAAAATAATTATTGATGGAAATATTACATCGGCTAAAGGTTTTTACTCGGCGGGTGAGCACATCGGGATAAAAAAATTCAAAAAAGATTTGTCGCTTATTTATTCTGAAGTTGAGGCAGAAGTGGCTGGCGTTTTCACAAAAAATTTGGTGAAGGCTGCACCTGTTGTTTACTGCCAAAAAATAAATTCAGGTGGGCAAAAAGTTAAGGGCATAATCGTAAACAGCGGAAATGCAAATGCGTGTACAGGCGAGCAGGGTTATAAAGACGCAGAAGAGATGGCGGAAATTTTTGGAAAACTTTTGAACACGACGCCAGATAAAATTTTGGTGGGTTCAACTGGAGTCATCGGGGTAAATCTTCCCATGGAAAAATTGCGTGCTGGTATTCCAAAAGTTTTTAATTTGCTTGGGACGACTTACACTCACGGCGAAATGGCTTTGGAAGGAATTATGACAACAGACACAACTCGAAAAAAAATCGCAGTTGAATTTGAGTTGGACGGAAAAATTATAACTGTTGGTGGTATCGCAAAAGGCTCTGGAATGATTCATCCAAACATGGGGACGATGCTTTCTTACATCACAACGGACGCGAATATTTCCAAAGAACTTTTGCAAAAAGCTATGGACATTTCTGTCGTTGACACCTACAACATGATTTCTGTTGATGGAGACACAAGCACAAATGATTGTTCTCTGATTTTGGCGAATGGACTTGCAGGTAATGATAAAATTTCTGCTGAAGACAAAAATTTCGAGAAATTTTGCACGGCACTTTCTTACGTGAACAGATTTCTAGCAATAGAAATTGTGAAGGATGGCGAGGGTGCGACAAAACTTATGGAGGTTCATGTTTCTGGTGCGAAAGACAAAGCAACTGCTCGACTAATTTCTAAGTCTGTAATTTCTTCCAGCCTTTTTAAGGCTGCACTTTTTGGAGCGGATGCAAACTGGGGGCGTGTTCTTTGTGCTATGGGATATAGTGGTGGAGAATTTGACACATCAAAAGTTAATATAAAATTTAAAAGTTTGGTGGGAGAAATTGAGCTCATGAAAAATAGTAACCCGCTAAAATTTTCTGAAGAATTGGCGAAGGAAATTTTGTCTGAGCGAGAAATTACAGTTAATATTGAGTTGGCAGATGGAGATGGAGTTTCCACTGCTTGGGGTTGTGATTTAACTTATGATTATGTTAAAATTAATGGAGATTATCGTTCGTAATTTTACGAGAAATATTTGAGAGATAAAAAATTTCGAGATCAAAGATTTTTGGAGGCAAAAATTTTGAAAACATACGTAATAAAATATGGTGGCTCTGCAATTGGAAACCCAGAAGTTCGTCAAACAATTTTGGAGGACATCGCCGCAATAAAAAAATCTGGTGACAGAATTGTTTTGGTACATGGTGGAGGTCCTGAAATAAATTCCATGTTGAAAAAACTTGAGATAAAAAGTGAATTCATAAACGGACTTCGAGTTACCGACTCTGCTACAATGGAAATTGTTGAGATGGTTTTGTCTGGCAAAGTTAATAAGCAAATTGTTGGTGACTTGCAAAAGCTCGGTCTAAAAGCTGTTGGAATTTCTGGACGTGACGGAAAAACTTTTCACGTGAAAAAGATTTTGAATAGCGGAAATAATTTAGAAAATGATTTAGGATTTGTTGGTGAGATAGAAAAAATTGATGATCAACTTTTGACTCAACTTTTGGAGCAAAATTTTATTCCTGTTGTGTCTCCTGTTGGTGAAATAAACGGCGAGTCTTATAATATTAATGCTGATTATGCAGCTGTGGCTGTGGCTGGTGCAGTGAAAGCTGACGAGCTAATTTTTTTAACAGATGTGAAGGGAATTATGCTTGACGTTTCAAATCCAGATTCTCTCATGGCAAAAGTTTCTGTGAGCGAAATTCAAAAATTTATTGAGGAGAAAATTATTAGTGGAGGAATGATTCCAAAAGTTGAATGTTGTGTGGCAGGTGTCAATATGAATATTAAAAATGTTCGAATAATTGACGGGCGAGTTTCACATTGTCTCAATAGAAGTCAGCTTGATAATTTTAAAACTGGGACTTTAATATATAAAGATTAATTTTTTTAATAAGAAATTAAATTAAGAAATATTTTGAAAAAAATTAGAAAAAATAAAATTAAGAAAAATAAAGAGGTGAAAAATTAGTGGACAGCAAAATTATTGACGAAGGTCAAAAATATGTTATGAATACCTACACCAGATTTCCAATAGTTTTGAAAGAAGGAAAAGGTTGTTATGTAACTGACACAGAAGGAAAAAAATATTTGGACTTTGTGGCGGGTATTGCGGTAAATTCTCTTGGGCATGGAAACGAAAAACTTGCGAAGGTTATTGCCGAGCAAGCTAAAAAATTAATTCACGTGTCAAATTTATATTGGACTGAACCACAAGTTTCACTAGCGAAAAAACTCGTTGAACTTTCTTGCTTTGACAAAGTATTTTTTTGCAACAGTGGAGCTGAGTCCATTGAGGGAGCTTTAAAACTTGTACGAAAATATGCGACGAAAAATAATTCTGGCAAGACGGATATCATCACCATGAAAAATTCCTTCCACGGACGAACTTATGGAGCGGTTACTGCAACTGGTCAAGATAAATATCAAAAAGGTTTGACGCCTCTGCTATCTGGTTTCAAATATTCTGAGTATAATAATTTTGAAGAACTTTTGAGTTTGGTTGACGACAAAACTGGTGGAATTTTAATTGAACCGATTCAAGGCGAAGGCGGGGTTACTTCTGCCACTAAAGAATTTTTGCAAAAAGTTCGAGAGCTCTGCACAGAAAAAGATATTATTTTAATTTTTGACGAGATACAATGTGGAGTTGGGCGGACAGGAAATTTTTTTGCCTACGAATATTTTGGAGTTGAGCCTGACGTTTTGACTCTTGCAAAAGGTTTGGCTGGTGGAGTTCCAATTGGAGTTCTCCTTGCCAAAGAAAAATTTGCACTGGCATTTGCTCCAGGTGACCATGCTTCAACTTTTGGAGGGAATCCTTTGGCAACTTCAGCTGGAAATTTTGTTGTTGATGAACTTAAGGGCGGACTTATAAAAAATATTTCTGAGATGGGAAATTATTTGAGGACGTGCTTAGAAGATTTACAAAAAAAATATCCAAGCAAAATTATCAAGCTAAAAGGTGTTGGACTAATTCAGGGGATAGAACTTTCTGAGCCAGTTTCTGACATTGTGAAAAATTGTATTGCGAGTGGGTTGCTTCTGGTAAATGCTGGGACAAATGTTATCAGATTTGTTCCTCCACTCATAGTTGGCAAGGAAGAAATAAATGAATGCATAAAAATTTTGGACGCAGCTTTGTCTAATTAAAATTTTAAAATTAAAATAAAGAGAAAAATTATAAATTTTAAAAATAAATTAAGTTAGTAAAAAAAATTAAAAATTTTGAAGGAGATGAAAATTTATGAAAAAATTATTGGGAGTTTTATTTTTAGGGCTAAGTATTTTGGGATTTGCAAAAGAAAAAATTTTAATAGTCGGAACAAACGCAGAGTATAAACCTTATGAATATCTTGACGGAGAAAAAATAGTAGGATTTGATATTGAGTACATGGAAACGATAGCAAAAAATTTGGGATACAAAGTTCAGTGGGCTGACTTAACTTTTGACGGACTGCTGCCTGCACTTCAAATGAAAAAAGTTGACGTTGTTATTGCTGGGATGGTGCCAACTGCCGAGAGAAAAAAAGCTGTGGATTTTTCTGCTCCATATATTATTGATCAAAAAACAAATTTGGTAGTAGTTGGAAAAGATTCAAAAATTTCTAAAAAAGAAGATTTGAAAGGTAAACTTGTTGGCGCTCAACTTGGAACTGTTCAAGAACAACAAGCAAAAGATTTGGGGGCGGTTACAAAATCTTATCCATCTTTTGTTGGCGCTCTTCTTGACCTGCAAAATAAAAAGCTCGAAGCTGTTGTTATAGAAAATGTAACTGCTGAAGGTTATTTGAAAACGATGAAAGATTTAAAAGCTGTGGATAAAATTGTTGATACAAATCCTGGGTCGGCTATTGCTTTTAGAAAAGGCGACAAACTTGTGAATGACATTAACAAGCAAATAGAAAAATTAAAAAAAGATGGAACTTACGACAAGTTATACAAAAAATATTTTATTGATATGAAAAAATAAACGGAGTGTGAAATGGAATACATAGGAGTTTTAAAAAATATTTTTATTGAAGAGGGCAGGTACCTTTATATTTTGAAAGGTCTTGGGTTCTCCGTGGCAGTAACAGTAATGGCTGCGGTCATCGGAGCAATCTTAGGAACTGCTCTTGCAAGTATGCGACTCTCTGCAAAAAACAATCCGCTAAATTATATTGCACTTGGATATATTGATTTGATTCGTGGGACGCCAGCTGTGGTTCAACTCATGGCTCTGGCAAATATTGTCTTCGTCGGTTATCTTAGAGATACACCTGTCATGGTGGTTGCAGCAATAGCTTTTGGTATGAACTCTGCTGCTTATGTTGCTGAAGTTATTCGAGCAGGAATTCAAGGTCTAGACAAAGGACAATTGGAAGCGGCTCGTTCTCTTGGAATGAAATATTCTCTTGCTATGAAAGAAGTTATTCTTCCACAGGCAGTAAAAAAAATCTTGCCAGCTCTTGTTAGTGAATTTATAACCCTCTTGAAAGAAACATCCATCGTTGGATTTATCGGTGGAGTAGATTTGCTACGTTCGGCAAATATTATTACCAGCCAAACTTATCGTGGAGTTGAACCTCTCATAGCTGTTGGAATTATTTATCTGATTTTAACTTCAGTATTTACAAAGTTTATGCGTGGGGTAGAGAAGGGGTTGAGAGTAAGTGATTAGAGTTGAGAACCTGAAAAAAAGTTTTGGTAACTTGGAAGTTTTGAAAAAAATTAATGTAGAAATAAAAAAGGGTGAAGTTGTTGCAGTCATTGGACCTTCTGGTTCTGGTAAGTCAACTTTTCTCAGATGTATAAATAGACTTGAGGAAGCAACTGACGGTGCAATTTTTTATAGAGACAAAAATATTACAGATGAAGATTGCGACATAAATGAAGTCAGAAAAAAAATCGGGATGGTGTTTCAGCACTTCAATCTTTTTCCACACAAAACTGTCTTGGAAAATTTGATGCTTGCTCCAATAAAAGTTAAGCTCAAAGATGAGGGCGAGACTAAAAATTTTGCTATGAAACTTTTGGAAAAAGTTGGGCTAAAAAATAAAGCAGATGAATATCCAAACAAACTTTCTGGTGGTCAAAAGCAACGTGTTGCCATCGCTCGTGCTCTTGCTATGGAACCAGACTTGATGCTTTTTGATGAGCCAACATCTTCCCTAGATCCAGAAATGGTGCGTGAAGTTTTGGACGTTATGAAATCTTTGGCGAACGAAGGAATGACAATGGTAATTGTTACTCACGAGATGGGATTTGCAAAAAATGTTGCAGATAGAGTTTTGTTTATGGATCACGGATTTATTTTGGAGGAAGGAACTCCAGAACAAATTTTCGATAATCCGAAGCATGCTCGTACGAAAGATTTCTTGGATAAAGTTTTGAACCATTAAGATTTTGAAATATTTGCGAGGTGACTTCTGTGAAAAAATTTATTGCTGAAAAACATAAAGATAGAAAAATTTCCATGGGAGAAAAAATCGTCGCAACAAACTTTAAAGGTGAGATTATAAATTTGGGGCTTGGAGATATCGACCTTCACACTCCACATTATATTATAACTGATGCATTGAACGATGCACACGCAGGTCATACTCACTACGGAAATTCTCAAGGAGATATTGAGCTTAGAAAAAATATCTCAAATTATCACGACGAAGATTTTGAGAATTATAATATTTCACCAGAAAATATTTTGGTGACAAACGGTGCAGCACACGGAATGTATTTGGTGCTACACACAATTTTAAATTCTCATGAC
>JBOFDW010000081.1:0-15527 GCA_051647385.1 Fusobacteriaceae bacterium | reverse complement strand
TCAGTGCAGTTTTGGCTAAGAGATTAAAAGAGAACGGAGTAACTGGTACTGGTCTTCCAACTTACGGAACAGCTGTGCTTGTGAATATTTTAAATAGTCTTGGTTCATATCCAACTAGGAACTGGCAAAGTTCTTCATTCGATGGAACAGAAACTGCCAGCGGAGAATATATGACCGAAAAATATTTGAAAGGTCAACATTATTGCCACAGATGTACAATAGGTTGTGGGCGTGTTGTTGAGCGTCAAGGAGAAAAAATTGGCGGACCTGAGTATGAAACTATTTGGGCTTTCAGTGCTGGCATGGGTGTAAAAGATTTTGACTCTGTTGTTGAGGCAAATTATTTGTGCAACGAAATGGGACTTGATACAATTTCTACTGGATGTACAATAGCAGCAGCAATGGAACTTTATCAAAAAGGCTACATAAAAAAAGACGAGTTAGGAAATAATATTGCACCTGAGTTTGGTAATCCAAAATCTGCCTCTGAGTGGATTAAAAAAATCGGGCGACCAGATAGTGAGCTTGCAAAAAATATGGCAAAAGGATCATATGAACTTTGCAAACATTATGGACATCCAGAAATTTCAATGTCTGTAAAAAAACTTGAGATGCCAGCTTATGATGCAAGAGGTGTTCAAGGAATCGGATTAAACTATGCAACAACAAATCGTGGTGGATGTCATGTTAGAGGCTACACTATTTCTCCAGAAGTTTTGGGAGTGCCTGCACTTGTTGACAGAACAACAACAGAAGGAAAAGCTTTGCTCGTAAAAACTACACAAGATTTCACAGCAATAATAGACTCACTTGGTCTTTGCTTGTTCACTTCATTTGAGCTTAAGTTAAAAGATTATACTGATATTTTCAATGCAATAACAGATAGCAACTTAAAAGAAGAGGAACTTTTGGAGATAGGAGAGCGAATTTATAATCTCGAAAGACTCTTCAATCAAAAAGCTGGAATGAATCCTTCTGAAGATAAACTTCCAAAAAGACTTCTCGAGGAAGCAATTGATAACAGAGAATCAAAAGGTATGGTAAACAAACTTGATATTATGTTGCCAGAGTATTATAAAGTTCGAGGTTGGGAGAAAGCTTTTCCAACTCAAGCTACTTTAAAAAGATTAGGACTATAAAAGATGATACACGTAAAACTTTTTGCAACACTGAGACAAAACTTAGGGAAAGAAAAAGAGCTGGATTTTAAAGAGGGCTTATTAATCAGAAACGTTCTTGATAACTTACAAATTCCATGTGAACATGTGGCAATAATTTTGGTCAATGGACAGCACAAAACTCCAGAAGATATTTTGAGCGACGATGATACTGTATCTTTCTTTCCGCCAGTTGCTGGAGGGTAAAATTAATTATGGAAGTTACAAAAGTTAAAGAAAGATATAGCAAAAATATTGGAACGTTTACTATTGACGAGCAAAAAATTCTAAACCAAAAATCTGTGCTCGTTGTTGGACTTGGTGGACTCGGCGGAATTGTCATAGAAGGACTTGCTCGGCTTGGAGTAAAAAAAATTGGGATTTGTGACTTCGATGTTTTTTGTGAGTCAAATTTGAATCGACAACTTTTGTCCTCTGAAAAAAATATCGGCAAAGAAAAAATTTTAGAGGCAGAGGCAAGAATACTTTCCATTAACAAATCTGTCTCAATAAGAAAATACGGAAAATTTCCTGAGCAAAAAATTTTAGAAGAGTTAAGTTTAAAAGAATATGATATAGTTATAGATTGCGTTGATAATTATGAGACAAAACTTGAGCTCGAAAATATTTGCACAAGAGAAAATATTTTTTTGATATACGGAGCAATTGGAGGTCTCTTTGGTCAGCTCGCAGTTATTACAAGAAATAATAAAATTATAGAGTTTCAAAAAAATATGGTAAATTCCATAGAGAAAAATTTGGGCAATCCTTTTTTCACTCCAGCCATAGTTGGAACTTTTGAGGTATATTTGTGCTGTAAAGTTTTGCTTGGCAAAAAATATTTGCGTAACGGATTTTACTACATTGATTTGGATAATTTTTCTTTGGAAGAAATTGTTACATCTTAATTTTTTAATTTTTACAACTTGAAAATATATGGGAGAAAAAGCAGCATGAGTTGCGTCTCCCTTTTATTTTATTTTATTTTATTTTATTTTATTTTATTTTATTTTATTTTATTTTCATTAATATTTTTATTTAATATTTTATTTTTTCTTGAAATATTCTTGCCCTAATATTTTAGCTTTAACTTTTTTAAATATTTTGGTATTATAAAACAAAACTTTTAGATAGGGAGAATTATATGAAAAATTTTTTGAGTGTTGTCTCTCTTGATGAGGCAAAAAAAATTATGAAGGAAAATTTTGATCTAAAACTTTGCGAAGAAGAAATTTCTCTTGAAGATTCTTTGGGTAGAACTTTGGCTCAAAATATTATTTCACAGATAAATATTCCAAGTTTTGACAGGTCGTCTGTTGACGGCTATGCAATCAGAGCAGAAGATTCTTATTCAGCAAATGAAAATACTCCCACGCTTTTAAAAGTTATGGGAAGTGTTGAGATGGGTAAAAATTCTGAACTCTCAATAAAAAACGGTGAGGCAATTTATATTCCAACTGGTGGTATGCTCCCAAAAAATTCTAGCGGTGTAATTATGATTGAGGACACCGAAAATTTTGGCGATGAAATTCTGGTAAACAAAAGTATTGCACCAATGAGCAATATTATTTCAATGGGGAGCGAGATAAAAAAATCAGATGAAGTTTTGCAAAGAGACACAAAAATAAATTCTGCACATATTGCACTCATGGCATCTCTTGGGCTAAAAAAAATCAAAGTATATGAGCAAATAAAATTTTATATAATTTCGTCTGGTGATGAAGTGAAAAATCTTGGTGAAAATTTATCTGACGGTGAAGTTTATGACGTGAACAGCTTTGCACTGGAAAGTATTATCAAAGAAAATTTTGGAAAAATAGAAGGAAAAGTCTTGGTCAAAGATGACTTGAATTTTTTGGAGCAAGAAATAAAAAAAGGTCTTGAGACTAGTCATGTAATTTTAATTTCTGGGGGAAGTTCTGCTGGCGTTCGAGATTTCACAAAAGAATCCATCGAAAAAAATAACGGTGAAATTTTGGTACACGGGATTTCTATTAAGCCTGGTAAGCCAACTATTATTGCTAAATATTTAGACAAAAAAAATATGGATAAAATTATTTTAGGCTTGCCCGGTCATCCACAATCTGCCATTAGAGTTTTTAAGGAGCTGATGTTTCAGGACAAGAAAAAATTCTTTCTGGCAAAATGTGCTGAAAATATTTCTGGTGAGGCTGGAAAAACTTTATTTATAAATGTTAAGCTAGAATATTTTGAGGACTATATAAAAGCTGTTCCTGTTTATACAAAGTCTGGAATGATACGCCCACTTGTTGAAAGTGACGGATATATTTTGGTGACACCAGAGCGTGAAGGCATTTATAAAGATGAGTTTGTAAAAGTTTGGTTAAATAATTAAGATAAATTTTTTTATAAAACTTTCCTATAAAATTTTCAAGATATAAAATTTGAAGAGTGGGGGAACAATAAATTATGAAGAGAAATATTTACATAGATAATATCGATATCGATGTTGCAATAAAAAAATTACTGGAAAGTTTTGAGCCGTATAATAAAAGTGAAAAAATTTCGGTACTAGATTCCACAGATAGAATTTTGTCAAAATCTGTCATTGCAAAATATTCATCACCAAAATATTCTGCGTGTGCAATGGACGGAATTTTTTTGTTTGCGGACAAAGTTGCCGCTGCAAATGAAATGAACCCAGTTTTTTTGGAGGAGCACAAAGATTTCTATTTTGTAAATACTGGTGAGCCGATAAATTTGGAAAAAGGCGACTGTGTAATTATGATTGAAGACGTAATCGAAAGTGATAAAGAAAATATCTTTAAAATTTATACCTCTGCAAAACCTTGGCAACACATCCGACCCATTGGAGAAGATTTTATTGAAGGCGAAATAATTTTGACATCTGGTCACAAAATTCAGCCACAAGATTTTGGGGCACTTATAAGTGCGGGCATAAAAGAAGTTGAAGTAATAAAAAAACCTGAAGTTGCAATTATGGCAACAGGGAATGAGATAACAGATATTTTTGACTCGAAAATTCCAGATAAAAGTTCAATCAAAAATTTTGGCGAGAAAAAAGTTCAAGAAGAAAAATATCGAGCAGGAAAAAATCAAGAAGAAAAATTAGAGGGAAATTTTATAATAGATTCAAACTCTTACATGTTTTGTGAGCTGGTAAAAAAATGGGGAGGAGCTCCACAAATTTTGCCAAGACTTCCAGATGATTTTGAAAAAATAAAAGAGCAAGTAAAGTTTGCCTCAGAAAATTTTGATATCGTAATAATAAATGCAGGGTCTTCTGCTGGAAGCAAAGATTTCACAAGCTCTGTGATAGAATCTCTTGGAGAAATTTTGGTGCACGGTGTTGCAATCAAACCTGGCAAGCCAACTATTTTAGGCAAGATAAATTCAAAATATATTTTTGGGATACCCGGGTATCCAGTGTCAGCTTTTATTGCCATGGAAAATTTTGTCAGACCGATATTAATCCACATGACAAAAAACTTTAATATTTGTAATGCGAATAATTTTAATTCTCTTAATTTAAGTGAGAGTAATTTTGAAGATAAATTTATTACTGCTAAACTTGCAAAAAAAATAGTCTCATCAATAAAATACAAAGAATTTATTCGTGTGAGTCTCGCCAAAATAAATGATGAGCTTGTTGCTACACCAATTTCCCGTGGTGCAGGAATTACCATGAGCCTTGTAAATGCTGACGGAATATTGGAAGTTCCAAAAAATATTGAGGGAATTGAAGCTGGACAAAAAGTTTCCGTTAGACTTTTGAAGCCAATAGACGAGATAAAAAATTATTTGATATCCGTTGGTAGCCACGATATAATAATGGATCACATTGCCGACAAAATAAAATTGGTCTCAACTCATACAGGAAGTTTTGGTGGAATTCAAGCGATAAAATCTGGCAACACACACATTGCTCCAATACATATTTTGGATGAAAATACTGGCGTATATAATATTCCAATATTGCAAAAATATTTTAAGCAAGGAGAAGTTGCTCTTATAAAAGGCATTAAGCGAACTCAGGGATTTATCGTTGAAAAAAATAATCCAAAAAATATTTTAAACATAAAAGATTTGGCAAAAAATAAAATCAGATTTATAAATAGGCAACGAGGTGCAGGGACAAGAATTCTTTTTGATTTTCTTTTGGCTCAAAATAATATTCAGCCAGAAAATATTGCTGGTTACGAGCGAGAAGTTTCAACTCATCTTGAAGTTGGCATGGCAATAAAATCTAAGATAGCAGATGTTGGAGTTGGAATTATGGAGTCAGCAAAAATTTTAGGGCTGGATTTTATTCCAATCGGTGATGAAGAGTATGATTTTTTAGTTGAGACAAAAAATTTGGACAGTGAGCATATCAAAAATTTTATAAACTTTTTGAATTCAGATTATTTCAAAGAAAAAATTCAGAGCATGAATGGTTACAAGCTAAATCATCACAGTGAAAAAATAATAAGAATATGATATAATTATTTCACTTGCTGAAATTTGTTTGTGTAATATTTATAGGAGGTTCGTCAAGATGAGTAAAAAAAATTCTGGTATTTTTATTTTGCTGATTTTATTTTGTGTGAAATCTTTTGCGGCAACTCAAACATCAATCACAATAAGTTCTGCGATAAGTCTCAAAACTTCTTTGGACGAAATAACTTCCAAGTATAACCAAAAAAATAATATCAAATTTTTGATAAATTATGGTGCGTCAGGTTCTCTAAAACGTCAAATTCAAAATGGTGCACCAGTTGACATAGTTTTATTTGCCGATAAAAATTCTGCAGATGAGCTTGTAGTTGATGGAATTTTAGAAAAAAAAGATATTTATTATCCAATATATAATTCTCTAATTTTGGTGGGTTACAAAAAAATTTCTAATATCAATCAGTTACAAGGTAAGCTAGCAATTGGCGAGTCAAATATTGTCCCACTTGGAAATTATTCAAAAGAATTTTTGACAAATATTTCTCTCTATGAAAAACTTAAGCCGAATATTATTTTTGGCAAAGATGCGAAGGCAGTCCAAACTTATGTTGAGACTGAAGCAGTGGATTACGCAATAATTTATAAGAACGAACTTACTTCACTAAAAAATAGCTCGCTAATTTTGGAGCTAGACAAAAATAAATACTCAAAGCCAACGTATACTTT
Source organism: Fusobacteriaceae bacterium (assembly GCA_051647385.1). Taxonomy (GTDB): domain Bacteria; phylum Fusobacteriota; class Fusobacteriia; order Fusobacteriales; family Fusobacteriaceae; genus JAGNZR01. Next base: position 9,228 of record JBOFDW010000081.1, on the reverse strand, counting down.
TGCCATCATTCGTTCTCGAGCAACAAAAGATACACAAAAGTTTTTTGAATATTTATTAAGCGATGAGTGTAAAAAAATATTTGTAAAGAATGGATTTGAGATATGAGCATAATTTTTTCAGCACTTTTTATTTCTCTTAAAATAACTTTGATATCACTTTTCATAACTCTTGTTCTTGGAATTTTGTTGGCTTGGAAAATATCAAGAGTTGAAACTCATGTGAAAAAATTTATTGAGTGGGTCGTTACTCTCTCGATTTTTTTTCCTCCAACTGCTATTGGATATATTTTGTTATTAATTCTTGGTAAGCGTGGACCTGTAGGAACTTTAATTTTCAAATATTTTAACACACAAATAATTTTTACATGGTGGGCTGGAGTTATAGCTTCTAGCGTAATAATTTTTCCTATTATCTACCAAAATATTAAAAACGGAATTCTTTCTCTTGATCCAACTTATATTGAAGCTGGTCGAGAACTTGGACTCACAAAGTGGCAGATACTTATTCATATTATAATCCCAATGATAAGGAAAAATATTTTGACAGCTCTTTTGTTGGCTTTCGGTCGTGGTATCGGAGAGTTTGGAGCTACAATAATTGTTGCTGGAAATATTCCAGAGAGAACTCAAACTATTCCCATGGCAATATATTCTGCAATTGAGCTTGGAGATTCTTATAGTGCAAATATTATTTTGGCAATTATGTGTACTTTGAGTTTTTTTATTTTAATTTTTTATAATTTTAGTTTGAAGAGGGGAGAAGAATAAAAAATTATGAGTGAAAATTTAAGCAAAAATATTTTAGTAAATTATGAAAAACTCCAAAATTATTGTGACGATATTTTGGTAAAGAATGGAATAAGACCTGACGAGGCGAAAATATGTTCTGAAATTTTGGTTGAGTCTGACCTTAGAGGTATTCCATCTCATGGAGTTGCAAGGCTTGACATGTATCTTGCGACTATAAAAGATAAAATTATAAATGCTGACGGCGAAATAAAAATTATAAAAGAAACTCCAAACACTTTGTTAGTTGACGGAAATTTTAAGTTAGGGCAAGTTGTTGGATGTCAAGTTATGCAAAAAATTATTGACAAGGCAAATAAAACCGGAATAAGTATGGCTACAGTTAAAAATTCTAATCACTATGGAATTGCTGGTCACTATGCTATGATGGGACTCAGTGAAGGAATGCTTGGAATTTCAATGACAAATTCTCCGCCTCTTGGCATTCCAACTTTTGGCACAACTGTAAAGTTTGGCTCGAATCCAATAGCTTTTGCTGCTCCTGCAAATTTGGAAAAATCTTTTGTTTTAGATATGTCAACAACTGTTGTTACTCGTGGAAAAGTTGAAGTCTATAGTCGTGAAGAAAAAATGATGCCTGACAATTGGACTGTTGGGAAAGATGGTCTTATGAAAAATAATCCAACGGAACTTTTGGCTGACATGGAATCTGGATTTGGTGGTGGAATTCTTCCTCTAGGTGGATTCGGTGAAATTCTTGGTGGTCATAAAGGTTACGGTCTCGGTGTGATGGTAGATATTTTGTGTGGAGTATTGGCGGGGAGTGAATTTGCGGATGACATAAAAGAAATGGGAACACACTTGGCACCTGTCAGTCATTTTTTTGCAGCAATAAAAATAGAAAATTTTCGTGATATAAATTCTTTTAAGTCAGATATGGATAAACTTCTTCATAATCTGAGAACTTCGAGTCCTGCAAAAAATCAAGATAGAGTTTATTACGCTGGTCTAAAAGAATATGAAGCTGAAGAATTTTATAGAAAAAATGGGCTCCCTATTCTTGATAAAGTTTACCAAATGATTTGTAATCTAGGGCAAGAAGTTGGTCTAGGAAAACTTTAAAATTTTTCTGTAATTTTTATCTAATATATTTTTCTCTAAATTTTTATTTTCAAAGTTTGGGAAAAAACTGTTGACAATTTTTGAAAAATAAGATAGCATAGACTAAATGTATTCTGTTTTTAAAACTGATTATTAAAGGAGAGACCCACAATGTTAGAAGCACTTCAGCCAATAAAAAATTCATACAAAGAAGGGAACGCAGAGAAATTAGCAACACTAGAAAAAAATCTAGAATTTGCCAGAGGTGAACTTGAAGCAACTAACGCAAAGTTGACAAATGTAATTTTGAGAATCAAGCAAATTTCTGACCAGAAAGATGTTTCTCCCTCTGATGACTTGGCTCAAAAATTGGAAGACTTAATCTCTGAATATAAAATTATAGAGCATAGACTTAAGGAGCAAAAAGATAATTTAGAAGTTGCTGTTCATGAATACGACTCTCTAAAAACTGAAATAGAAGGAAAATCTGACGAGCTTAATAGAGCTAAAGATGAACTTTCAAGACTTCAAAGACATATAGAAAAAACTGAAGAAGATATAAATTTAAAACTCGAAGGATTTAATCCAAAAGAGTTAGAAGATAAAACTCAAGAGGCTAGAAAAAAATATAATGAAATAATGGTAGCTTTAGAAGAGAAGAGAGATTCTGAATTGAAATTTTTGGATGTAATTTTAGTTGAAAAAGAAAAAAAGATAGAAAATTTGTCTGTTGAGTCTCAGCAAAAAGAATATAAGATAGAAAATTTGGATTATGAATTAAACGAAAAAGTTCAAAAACTTAGTGAGAAAGAAGTTAAGATCGAAACTTTGAGTGGAGAAGTTCAAAATAAATCTCAGAGAATAGAAACTTTGAGCGTTGAACTTATAGCCAAAGAAGAAGAGGAAGCTCAAAAAGAAAAAGAACTTGTCGAGAGAAGAAATGAAATAGCAGCACTTGAAGAGAAAATCAAAAAATTGAAAGTTGTTAATAGAGTGATTATGGTTATTGGTATAATAGTTATTGTGGCTCTACTTCTTTCCTTCAAAGTTTCTTTTGGTACTGTATAGATAAAACTTAAAACTCTGGCGACTTGTCGCTGGAGTTTGTTTTTTTACTAATAATTTTTTTTAGAAATATTTGGGTATAAATATTTTATTGAGTATTAACATAAAAAATTTTTTGGAGGTAATTTATGAAGAAACATTTATTAAAAGCCGGAGAATACTTTGGCAAGTTGCTAAAAAAAATAGAGTCAATAGATTATAGCAACAAAAAAAACAGAAGTATTTTGATTGGGGTAGCGGCAGTAATGTTAATGGTTATTATAATTTTTGCACTTAATACCCATCCAAAAGGAAAAGTTTTTTCAAGTTCTAGCGTTGAAAATTCTAACGACAATTATGAAGAAGGTTCGCCTGAAATTACAAATACAAATACTGCCCAGAAAAAAAATATAGAAATATTATTTGCTCAAGATCTAAAAATAATTTCAAATGCAGATTCATATATAAAAATAAGCCCTGCTGTAAATAAATTTAAAGTTAATATAGATGGAAGAAGAATAATTCTTGATGGGGATTTTACGTACGGCGAAAAATATGTTGTGACCATAGCGACAGGTTTACCTTTTAATGACGGTACTACTTTAGATAAAGAGATCAATAAGACAATTTTATTTAAAGATGTTATGCCTGAGGTAATGTTCTCTGACCCAGGAGTTATTTTGCCTAATTCTAAGAATAAAAAAGTCGCATTCACTTCTATAAATATAAAAAAAATTCGTGTTCAAATAAAAAAAATCTATGAAAATAATAAAGAACAATTTTTCCAAGATTTTTCTCTTAGTAATGAGTCTATAAGCAATGGCTCTAATTATAATGATGAGTATTATGATTATTACGGAAAATCTTTCAACAGCAATTTCAAAAAATTGGGAGACATTATTTTTGATAAAACTTTTAAGCTTGATTATTCAAAAAATAATTGGGTTCAAACAGAAATTGACTTGGAAGAATTTCTTGAACCTAAAGGGCTTTACATTGTGGAATTATCTGTTGAAACTAAGGATGCTGATTATAGTTTTGCTAACGATAGTGAAAAAAATACTTTTTTCTCAAGAAGTAACGTAAAAAAACTTATCTCTCTTTCAAACATTGGTGTAATTGTAGAAAAAAATAGAGAGGGATTTAATGTTATCGCTATGGATATCATGGCTAGTAAGCCAATGAGCGGAGCAACTGTAAAAGCACTTTCATTTAACAAACAAATTTTGGAAACTGTTTCAACTAACTTTGATGGTGAGGCTTTTTTAAGTGGAAACTCTAAAATCTTTGCTATCATTGTAGAAAAAAATGGTGAAAGTTCGATTTTAAAACTTGAGGACAATATTCTTTCTCTTGATGGATTTTCAATTGGTGGAATTATTAGTGAAGGAATAAAAGCATTTATTTATACTGAACGAGGAGTTTATCGCCCCGGAGATGAAATAAATTTGTCAGTTATTGCAAGAAATGAAAAATCAAAGTTTCCTGGTAATCTTCCTATTAGAGTGAATGTTTTTTCTCCAACAGGTAAAAAGTTTATAGAGAATAAAGTTATCGATGCTGGTATTAACGGATTTTATTCTTATAATCTAAAAACTAAAACAGATTCAGAGACTGGAATTTGGACAGTGAAATTTGAGATAGGAAGTTCTGAGTTTGTAAAAAATGTCCCAGTGGAGACGGTTGTTCCAAATACAATCAGACTAAAATCAGATCTTAAAGATAAAATTGACTTATCAAAAATTAATGGTATAAATATTAATTTTGATTCGCAATATTTATTTGGTGCCCCAGCAGGAAACCTAAAATATAAAATTGACTTGTCTGTACGTGAAGCTGAAATTGATTTTGAAAAATACAAAAATTATACTTTTAAAAATCCGAGTAATTATATTTTTTCTTACTCAGATTCCAAAGATGGATCTTTAGATGCCCAAGGAAAAGATAGCGTTTATTTTAGCACTTCACCTTTTGATAATGTTGCAACAAAACTTACTGGTGAATTTTCTATTCGCGTGATTCAAGATGACGGACGACCTTTGATTCAAAGAAAAAAAGTTGAGCTAAATAAAGTTAATTCATATGTTGGAATTGAAACTCCATCACGAAGTTATGTAAGTCTTGATAGCAAATTAAATCTTGCTGTTGTTTCAGTAAACGACGACGGCTCTAAATTATTATCTGGAAGAAAACTTCGTTACACAATTTACAGAAATTCTTATTCTTGGTGGTGGGATTACGATAATTATTCTGCGTTTATTCGTTCAATGAAAAATGGAAAGGCAACTTCTATAGTAGCTGAAAAAACTTTTACAAGTGGAGACAAACCTTATATTATAGATTATCAGCCAACTGAAAGTGGTGAATTTTTTATAGAGGTTGAAGATTTAGTAACAAAACAATCTGCTGGGGTTTCTCTCTATGCTGGAGATTGGCTAAGCTCTTCGAATTCAAGAAACCAAAATCTTGAAAAATTAAAAATAGAAACTGATAAAAAAGATTATAAGATAGGAGACAAAGCCAAAATAGTTTTTGAGGGAGATAAAGGTGCAAGAGCTTTAATTTCTATAGTAAAATCTGGTAAAGTAATAAAAAGATATTGGAAAAATATGAGTGACAATAAAATGGAAGAGCAGGTTACTATTACAAAAGATATGATTCCAAATGTTTATTTTTCTGTTATGGTATTCCAAAATTATAAGACAGTTACAAATGATAGACCACTTAGAATTTATGGTCTAGTACCTCTTGTGGTAAAAGATGATGAACAAAAACTTAATATTATTATTGACGCACCAAAAGAGATAAGACCAAATTCAAACTTCGAGATAAAAGTTAAGAACAAAGAAAAAGTTGCGATGGAATATACCGTTGCAATAGTAGACGAAGGTCTTTTGAATATGACAGCATTTCAAACTCCAGACCCATTTGATTATTTTTATGCAAGAGAAAAGTATTCCATGATTTTGTACGATAATTATTCTAGTATCATGAAAAGAATTTACGGAAAATCTTACCAAGTTTTAACAACTGGTGGAGATTTACAAATGTTGGATGAAAATGACACAGGTTCTAGTAAAACTAAAAAACTTGGAATAGAAGATGCCAAAAGATTTGTACCAGTAGCAATGTATAAAGGTGTGCTGAGTCTCAAGGCTGGAGAAGAGTCAAAGCTAAGTTTTAAAATGCCAAACTATATGGGTTCAGTTCGTGTGATGGTTACTGGTGCTACTGAAAATAAATTTGGAAAAGCTGAGGCGGATATTCTTGTTAAAGCTCCAGTTCTTATGCAAGTTGGGTTACCTCGTACATTAAAAATCGGCGACAAATTTAGAATTCCAGTTACTATTTTTGCACTGGAAGATAATGTTGGTGAAGTAACTATAAGCTATAACTTCCAAGGTAAAAACAAACAAGAAACTATAAAAATGACAAAAAAAGACAAGAAAGTAATTTACTTTGAGGAAGCTGTAGCTAATAAAGTTGGGATAGAAAAAATGGAAGTCTCAGTTGCTTCAAAGGTCTATAATTATAAAGAGAGTGTAGAAATTGCTGTCAATTCAAATTCTCCGTATATTTATCGTGATGAACTAAAGATTATGCCAAATGGAAAAGCTGAGTTTACTCCACCAGATGAGTTTGTAAAAAATAGTGTTTATACAACTCTAAGAGTTTCCAATGTTCCACTTCTTGGAATAGATAAGAGATTAGAATATTTAATAAAGTATCCATATGGTTGCGGCGAGCAAATTACATCTGGAGTTTTTCCACAACTTTTCATCAAAAAGTTAGCTACAAGCAAAACTTATGACGAACAAAAGATTATTGAAAATATAAATGCTGGAATAGAAAAACTTTCAAAAGTTCAAACAACTGGTGGGGCATTTAAATATTGGACAAGTAGTGACGGATATGATTTATGGTTAACAAATTATGTTGGACACTTTTTAATTATGTCAAGAAAAAATGGAATTTATGTTAGTGATGAAATGTATGATAAATTTATTGGATTCTTGAAAAATCGAGTAAAAAGTTCTTCAGGTGATGATTTGAATATAAAAACATATTCTCTATATTTGCTTGCACTGAATGGAACTCCTGAAGTTGGAGAGATGAATTTGATTTTTGAAAATTATTTTAATCAATTGTCTTTGCCAAGCAAATGGATGATGGCTGCAAGCTATTCTCTCATTAAGCAAGATAAAGTTGCAAAAAAAATTGCTGAGATTCTTCCAACAGTTTTTGCTAGAGATATAAATTATAGATATTATTATTATGACTCTGACTTAAAAAATAAAGCTATAATTTTAAGTGCTTACTACAAAATTTATGGAAAAGTTGATCAAAAATTATACGAAGAAATTATAGGAGAACTTAGATCTAGTTCATGGTACTCGACTCAAACCACTGCTTATACTTTGATTAGCTTATCAGATATTGTTCAAGGAAAAAAATCTTCAGAATTTTCTGGAACAATTTTCCTTGATGGAAAACCATCTCAAGTTAGTAGTAAAAATGGAACGATGAAAGTTAAAATTCCTGAGAGCGTAAAAAAAATCTCTCTAGATTTTAGTAAGTCTAAGCAACAAATATTTGCCAATTATTATTGGGAAGGATTGCCAATAAATTATAATCGTGAAAATGTCAGCAAGAATTTTATTTTGACTAGAGAATATTTTGATAATGATGGAAACCGTATTTCCCCAGACAAAATAAAAATAGGTACACAATTCTGGATAAAAATAAAAGCTGAAGGTACATCTGGACAAAGTGTAGAAAATATTGCACTAACTCAAATTTTACCAACAGGTTGGGAGATAGAAAATCTTCGTCTTAACAACGCATCATATCCATCGTGGATTTCTCAGTCTACCGCTCAATATACAGACATAAGAGACGATAGAGTTATGTGGTTCTTTGATAGTTATGGAAGCAGAACTTATTCATTCTTTATAAAAGTTAACGCAGTGACAGAGGGAAGTTTTGATATCCCTGGTACAACTCTTGAAGCAATGTACGACAATAATTATGAAGCATACTTAAATGGTTCTAGGGTTGAGGTCATAAAATGAAAAAGAAAATAATTATTTTGTCAGCTGTCTTGCTAGCAAGTTTTTTTGTGATAACATTTTATATTTATGTTTCAACAGATGTAAAAAAAATCAAAAAAACATTTGAGCAAAGATATAGTGTGCTCGTACTCGACGACAAAGATGAAATAATTGGAGTTCAAATTAATAAAGAAGAACAATTGCATTTGAAAAGTACGAGTCCTATTCCAAAAAAACTTGAAATAACAGTGCTGACTTTTGAGGACAAAAATTTTTTATCGCATAACGGAATTGATATCAAAGCAATTTTTAGAGCATTTAAAAATAATTTACTCATGAGAAGAACTTCAGGTGCAAGTACAATCACAATGCAAGTTGCAAAACTTTATAAAATTAAAAGCAGGAATATTTTCAATAAATATTTAGAAATTATTCAGGCATTAAAAATAGACAAAGAAATTTCGAAGGAAGAAATTTTGAACCTATATTTAAATAACGCCCCTTATGGCGGAAATATTGTTGGGTACAAAACTGCGTCTCATCTATATTTTCAAAAAGAACCTGTGGAATTAACTTGGGCAGAGGGAGCACTTTTAGCTGTGCTCCCAAACTCTCCTTCACTTATTAATGTTGAAAAAAATAGAAATAAACTTTTGGAAAAAAGAAATAGGCTCTTAAAAGAATTATACGAGCGAAAAATTATCGACGAGTTGCAATATGATTTATCACTTCAAGAACCATTACCAAGTAAAAGATATTCTTTTAAAAATTTGGTGCCACATTTGACAAGAAGATTTTCATTTGAAATGAAAGATAAAATAATTTATAGTACAATAAATTCTGAGTTGCAGCAAAAAATAAACTCAGCTGTTGAGGAATATACTTTTCAGATGAATAGAATGGGGCTAAAAAATATTGCTGCACTTGTTATAGACAACAAAAATTATGAAGTCAAAGCTTACGTTGGCTCTCAAAACTTTTTTGATGAAAAAACTAACGGTCAAGTTGATGGGATAATTGCGAGGCGGGCAACTGGTTCTGTGCTGAAACCTTTTTTATTTGCAAATTCTATAGATGCGGGAATAATTGCTCCTGAGTCAAAAGTTATTGATGTGCCAACTTATTTTCATAACTTTTATCCTAAAAATGCCAACGACAAATATTATGGACTTATCGAAGCAGAAAATGCACTGGCTAAATCTTTGAATATTCCTTTTATTTATATGCTGAAAGATTTTGGCGACGACAAATTTTTCTTCTTTTTAAAAAGAGTCTTAAAATTTCA
>JBOFDW010000080.1:0-14086 GCA_051647385.1 Fusobacteriaceae bacterium | reverse complement strand
GTTTTTGTAATTTATCTATATTTTCTTGTGCTTGATTTTCTGCATAATAATTTTTAGAAATTTCGAGCTCAAAAATTATTCCCTTTGCCACACCCTCGCCGTGAGTTATATTTTTGAAATCATAAATAGACTCAACAGCATGTCCGTATGTATGCCCAAGATTTAAAAATGCTCGAACACTATTTTCTTTCTCATCAGCCTCAACTATATCTCTCTTAACTTTACATGACTCATGGATAATCTCTTCTAAAATTTCAGCTTTCAAGTCTAAAATGTCTTGCTTATTTTTTAGCAAAAAATCCATAAGAGATTTATCATGATAAATTATTGCGTGCTTGATAACCTCGCCCATACCAGACAAAAATTGTTCTTTGTCCAAAGTCTGCAAAAAATCCGTGTCCATAATTACAGCTTTAGGTTGATAAAAAGCTCCAATCAAATTTTTGCTCTTACCATGATTTATAGCAACTTTTCCACCAACACTTGCGTCGACTTGAGCCAGAAGAGAAGTTGGCATTTGCACAAAATCAATCCCACGCATGAAAGTTGCGGCAACATATCCTCCGATATCGCATACCACTCCACCACCAAGACATATCACCAAAGAGTTTCGATAGAATTTATTTTCAATCATAAAGTCATAAATTTGAGATACAGTTTGATATTCTTTGAATTCCTCGCCATCCTCTATCTCAAAATATTTTGCACTGGGAATCATCTCCAAAATTTTGCTAGAATAAATTTTTCCAACTTTTTTATTTGATAGAAGCAAAATCGAATCATAATTTTTTATATAATCAGATATTTTTGAAAAAGTTCCTTGCCCAATATAAATTTTATAGCTGGACTTTTCCACTTTAACATCTAGGATTTTCATTTCTGCCTCCCGTAAAATTTTTGTACGATAAAATTATAACATTAAATTAATATCTTTGTCATAATTTTTTTTGGCAAAATATTTTTCGCTTGATTTTTCGCTGGAAAATTTTTTAGATCAAGATTTTTCTTACAAATAAAAAACCAGTAAAATTTTTACTGGTTTTTTCACACGTATAAATTATTTTTTCATGTCTTCACTTGATGGAACAAAGGTAAATTTCTTGTAGACTTTTTTAGGGTCAAGACTTTTTAAGATAGCTATAAAACCTTCTTTTGTCACATCGTCTTCAAATGATACTGACACTTTCTCAGGTATCATCTTATAAGCTCTAACACAAGCCTCAGTTATTTCCTTTGCCAAAAGTTTTTTCTCTTCCTCAGAATGTCCCTTGATATTTGTTACTGTAATATGTGGCATCGTTTCCTCCTAAAGTTATCATTTTTTTAAAGCTCCCATTCTTCTCCCAATAGTTACAAAATCTTTTTCTGAAATTTCAAAATGACCAAACCTAAATTTATTTCCGTAGTGAGTTTTATCATCTATAAATTCCAAGTCATCTAAAAGATCATATATAGAAATGTGCTCTATATTTTCTGCAAATCTTACGTTCCTCCGAAAAGGAATAAAATCTTCTGCCATCTGAAACTGATAAACTTCGTCATCCAAAACTTTTCCGATAGCTGTAAATTTTCTATAAACTTCTGCCTCCTCTAAACTTATTTTTGGCGAGTAATAAATAATCCAGTCATCTTTCTTCATTCTTTTCAGCGGTCTTTCTTTCCCATGACAAACTTGAGCAAATCCACCAGCAATCCCAAGATTTATGTGATTTAAAGATGCGACCCCTATCCAATATTTTCGGCTGATTATTTTCACCTCCAAATTCAAATAATTCTTACTGTGTATGAGTATATAATTTTATAAAAATTTTGTCAAACAATTTATCAGTCAATATAATTATCGCAAAATTCCCGCACTCAAGTATAATTATGATAACAACTTTTTGAATCAAGAAGCACTAATAACTGCCTTAAAGATTTTAAAATTTGTTCTTATATTATTATTTCGGGCGAGTCTGAAGTTTCAGCCGTCACATCAAGATAAAAACATTACCAGTAAGGCTCTCTACGAATAATAAGGTTGAGCTAGAAATTTACGAGAAATTTAAAAACACAGATATTTTATCTGAATTTTTAAGAATATTTTTATCAGCATTACTCAGAGAAAAGCTAGTATAGTTTTTGAATAAGCTAAAATAATTGCACCCTAAAAAATTTTTAGTCTCAATTAATCTTTCTATGCTCCACTTTATATGAAATAAATATTTATACTATGCAAAATTCTGGAAGTATAACAAAAAAATATTTTAAAAATCTTTATAACAAGTATTTATTTGACTTACAAAAGTTATAGAGCGCGTTTTTACTGAAAATATTTTTATATAAAATTATAAAGTCTTTTATTTTACTTGGAATTTTTTAAACAAAGAATATTTCATGGCAAATTTGTAACTTTCTTGTAACCACATTGTAACCGTTTTTTTCGTTGGCATTACTAGATTGTAACCATGTAACCATTTTTTTTCAGTGTAGCCCTCCCACAATTTTTTTTGTGCTAAATATTTTTGTGTTAAATTTTTTTTAGGGGGTATATGATTTTAAAAAAGTGGCAAAAGTGGTTACAACTCATAAAATATATTGGCTTGAATGGGTTACAAAAAAGTTACAAGTGGTTACAAATGCAAAAGTAGGAGGTTACAATGTATAATCTAAATTTTTTATTTAATATTTTAAAGAGAAAAAAATCCCAGTACAAAATTTATACTGGGAAAAGTTTCTAAATATTTTTTAGCTAGATAATTATTTATGCTTGCTTTTTTATTTTATATTCTCTCTCCTTTATATCCCTCTCTAATTAAATCAGTGTCTCGATTTTTCTCGTAAACATACCAAGTTACTGCAACTATTATGACGTTACTTATTAGCATAGAAAACCAGATAGAGTAAGCTCCAGCACTAAATATTTTTTCTATTAAAACTATAAACGGTACTCTAAAAAGCCAAACTCGACCAACATTCATATAAAAATTCATCTTTGTATGCCCAAAGCCTTGAAAGTATCCCATGTAAGTTTGGAATATTGCCCAGATAAGAGTTCCTCCACCACCAAAAACAAACATGAAATTTTCTGTGTGGGCTATAATCACAGGGTCTTTTGTGAAAATAAATGTCATTCCTTTTATAAAATATACGAGAACAAAAGTTCCTATTGCTCCGAAGCCACATGACAAAATCATACCTTGCCTCAATACTTGTTTAACTCTCAAGAAATTTTTTGCAGCTAAATTTTGGCTAACCATTATACTTATGGCAGAAGATATAGCCGTGCAAGGCGTATAAAAAATATTGTTAAGTCTATTCCCAATTCCATAAGCTGCCAGTACATCTGTCCCGTAGTCAAAAATATATTTATTCATCACGACAAACCCACCATTTACTATTGCATTTGAAAGTGCAACTGGCAATCCGAGCTTGAATATTTCCATTGTGATAACTTTGTCGAACTTAAAATATTTTAATGAAATATCATCACTCTTAAAAAGCACGTACAAAGAATATGCTGCAAGAATCGAGCTTGCCAAAACTGTTGCAAAAGCTATCCCTCTTATTCCAAGTCCAAGTTTCAAACAAATTTGAGCGAAAAATATATTCAAAATAGTCGATGCAAAAACTAGTAGCATTGGCTTTATAGTTTTCCCCTTAGAATTTTCTATAGCAGCATACCCGTTGATTATGAAAAATGATGGTATCCCCCAATAAATTATATTCATGAATTGGTCGCTCAAGACTAAAATTTGTCCAGTAGCCCCACAAAGTTTCAGAATTTTTTCAGAGAAAGTGAATCCAAGAATCATGCAGACACCTGCCAGAAAAAAACTTAGCAAAATAAGTTGTGAACGAGCTTTCTTGTTCTCGATTTCTTTGCCAACACCTTCATTACGAGAAAAAATTATCATACCACCAATAGAAATTCCAGCTCCAAAACTTAACAGTGCCTGAAATATAGGAGATGTAAAAGCAGATGCTGCGAGGGCTTCCTTACCAATGAGTCCCATAAAATATGAGGACACAATATTATAAAAAGTTTGAATCAGCAGGTTCATCATTATTGGAATGGAAAGTATTGTTAAAACTTTGAATATTCTCCCTTCCAAAATATCTTTACTACTGCTTTCTATGAATTTCAATTAACAACATCTCCTTAAAAATTTGTAATAAAAGAGAGTGACTCTTGTCACCCTCAAGAATTTTATAATTATTTTTTTACTCTTTCAATGTATTCGTGAGTTCTTGTATCTATTTTGATCCATTCACCCTGCTCAACAAAAAGTGGCACTTGAATTTCAAATTCTGTATTAATTTTTGCAGGCTTCAAAACTTTCCCAGAAGTATCCCCTCTAAGTCCAGGCTCTGTATAAGTAATTTCTCTCTCAATATAAATTGGAAGTTCAACAGCAACTGGTGTAGCTTCATAATAAACTACTTCAAGTTCCATTCCTTCCTCCAAATAATTGAACGCGTCTCCTAAATCTTCTTCTTTAAGCTCAATTTGATTCCAATCTGGATCTGTGAATATATAAAAATCTCCATCATGATAAGAATAAGTTGCTTTAACTTTTTCCAGTCTGATATCTTCCATCTTGTCATCAGCCTTGTGAATTGCATCAGAAATATTCCCACTCAATAAATTTTTCATCTTAAATTTTACCACTGCAGAATTTCTTCCTGATTTGTTATACTCAGCCTTTAATACAACATACGGCTCGTTCCCTATTTTAATTGTGCTACCAGCTCTAAGTTCTTGAGCATTTTTCATTTTTTTTCCTCCTTAATATATTTAAAAAATTTTGTTGTTTACTTAATTTTTTGCTCTATAAATTCACAAAGTTTTTCCACCAAATTACAATTTTCACGAATATATTTTGAGAAAAGTTCGTTCATAATTTTAAAATTTTCCAGACTTTTAAAAAATTCATCATAATTTTCGTTAGATTTCTCAAAAGAATTTTTAGCTCTAAAATTATAATCCAAGATTAATTTCTCAAAAATTTTAAGCTCTGACAAAAATTCACCTTCATGATATCCCTCAAAATATTCTCTATATCTCTTGCAAAATCCTGATATTTTTTTTAGATGTGTCATGTCATCTTGCAAATAAGCGTGCCATAAAAATGGTACTCCAGCCAAAGTTGCTTGTGTGAAAGAATCTTCTCCTCTGACAAAATTGAAGTCCGACGAAGAAAGAAGAGCATCATATTCTTCCTGTAAAAGAAAATCTAAAAACGCAATATATATTTTACCACATTTAAAATTTTTTTCTATCTTTTCTTTGAAAATATTTTGGAAACTTTTTTGGCTCTTATCTCCCATTACGAGTAAGAGAACGTTTTGGTCGAGCTTATTGAGTGAATCCAACAAGTTCTCAAAATTTTTCTCATAGGAAAAAATTGTGCCTAACAAAAAGTTTTCTGGTAATTTTATATCTGGCAAAATATTTTTGAGTAAAATATTTAAGAGCATATTATTTTCTCCTGAAAATTTACCCTCAAGTTTATCCTTGTCTGAAAAGTTTTCACTACAAATAACGCCGCCAGTTTCTTTTGAAAATCCTGGGAAGAGAAAATATTTCTTCATCTTAGCAGAACCAAGCGGAGATTCTTGCCCATGAAAATCTTTTACCCAATCTTCTGACGAAAGATATTCAAGGTTAATCAAAATTTTAGAATTTTCTTTTGCAATATCAAAATATTTTTCATTTATCTTGCACCCAAAAGCTTCAATAATAATTTCAGCTGGTTTTATATCTAAAATATTCTCTTCCAAATATTTGTAGCTCAAATATTTTATTTCATCTACATTTTGTTGCTGAAGATTTTTATCAAAATTTTTATCCATCAAAGACAGTTCTTCTGTCCTACTCAAAAAAACTCTAACGCAATATTTTTTATTCTTGAGAGCTTTTGCAAGTCTGTAAACAACTCCGACATCGCCAAAGTTATCTATTATTTCACAAAAAATATCAATGTTTTTTTTGTTACTCATAACTTTCTCCCAGTACGTCTCTCATAATCTAATCTAGCCTGCAAAGTCCAGCTTGGATTTGAAATCATAGCCCGCCCAACTGCAACAAAATCAAGCAGATTATTTTCTATAAGCCAACTGGCATCCTTTTCTTCACGAATTCTTCGCACACCAATCACAGGAATTTTAACATGCTTTTTTATCTCGACTCCCATATAAACAACCCAATCCAGTGGAAAAGCAATTGACATTTTTATTTTTTCCTCATGACGAATTTCGGGGTCAGGTACACCACTGGAGACATGCAAAATATCCACACCCAATTTTTCCAGCTGAATTGCAATCTCAATTCCATCTTCAAGTGTTGGTTCGTTGCCACCAAGTCGATATCCAAGTATAAAATTTTCGTCAAAAAAATTTTTCGCCATTGTGATAAGCTCACGGACAAAAAATATTCTATCATTATTTTTTATTCCAAATTTATCTGTTCGAGTATTCCAAATTCTTGAATTTAATTGTGAAATCAAGTATGTATGTGCTCCGTGAATTTCAACACCATCAAACCCAGATTTTTTTGCCCTGATAATTGCCTCTAAAAATTTATCTAATATATTATCCAAAATATTTTCTGAAACCTCAGAAATTTTCTCTCCAAATCCGTTATGATGAATTTGAAGAAGAACTGGCACATGAAACTCATGGCATTTATCAGCAATTTTTTTTAGTCCATCTATAAATTTATCGTCCCATATACCAACTTGGTTTGGACGCAACTTTCCATCTTCAGACACACAAGTCGCCTCAGCAATCAAGAGTCCAACGCCACCTTTGGCAATCTCTCCATACCACTGAACTAAATCTTCTGTAACAAATCCATCCTCTCCAACTTTGGAGAACCTCACCATTGGTGGTAGGACTACACGATTTTTTATCGTTATATTTTTAATTTTATATTCATCAAAAAGTGTCATATTTCTCCTAGAATTTTTGGTGGCGTCCTCAGTAGGAATCGAACCTGCGTCTATCTCTTAGGAGGAGATTGCTCTA
Source organism: Fusobacteriaceae bacterium (assembly GCA_051647385.1). Lineage (GTDB taxonomy): Bacteria > Fusobacteriota > Fusobacteriia > Fusobacteriales > Fusobacteriaceae > JAGNZR01. The sequence continues at coordinate 7,078 of JBOFDW010000080.1, read as the reverse complement.
TCCACTGAGCTATGAGGACAACCAAATAATCCGTACTATTTTATCCTATTTTTTAAATTATTACAAGTCCATGTATTTTTTTTACCAAAAATATCGCGCTAAATTTTTAGCTCTCTATTCCACTTTCACTCTGCCTATTTTTCATATAATATTTTAAGTGCTTAATTCCTATCCCGCTAATGACTCGCACTTTATGAAAATTGTCAAAGAAATTTCTCCACGCTCGTCTATTTCTATTTATATAGTGAAAGTAAGATATTATTTCTCTCATTGTGTGAGCGTCGCTCCCCAATGTCTCAAATTTTTTATAAATTTTTTGCACTCTCATCGCAGCCGCATTTCCTTTTTTTCCAAGACCATGATTGTGTACCTCGATTGAATCTGCAAACTCAAGCAAAGTATGAATATATGTTTTATTCTCCAAAAAATTTTTCTGAGCCATACCTTTTATATGTGGTATGGAAATATGAACTTCATAATCTTGTAAAATTTCTAGGTAATAAAAAACATCTTTCGTTGTTTTTGCCATCCTATTTGGATTTCGATATGGTCGCACATGAGTATCATAAAATATTTCTGCATCAGATATATTTTTGAAGTAGACCAAAAGTTCCACTCCGTCATCACATCCAAGCTCAATTGCTGGGACAACTTTTATCCCAAGTTCCCTAAGTTTTGATCCACCGCAAATTTCGTTGTGGTCTGTTACTGCCACCAAATAAGTTTTGTCTCGCAAAAATTTCGCAAGTTTCTCTACTTTTATACTTCCGTCAGAATCTTTTGTATGTAAATGCAAGTCAAAATAAAATTCAGCATGCGGATTTTTATTCTCTGTCTCCACATGCACAAAATCTTCAAAAAAATCTGATAGGCTATCAAATTTATTCAAATTTTTCTCCTTTTTTTCATAATAACGGAGAGAACAATCTAAACACCGACTCGTTAAATTTCACAAAAATATTTCTCTTGCCATAATCGTGCCGTGAAATTTTTGTTGACTCCTTAATATCTTCTATAAAATCATTTCTAAGTTCTCTTACTCCTTCACCACCATATAAATTTATATTGATTTCAAAATTCTGATAAAAACTTCTATAATCAAAGTTTGCTGTCCCGATTGATGCAATATCATCATCCACTATTATAACTTTACTGTGAATAAATCCGTTTTTGTAACGATAAAAATCTATATTCAAGTCTATGAGCTCCCAAACAAAAGACTGATTTATCCAATACACAAAAAGGTGGTCAGCTTTGTCTGGAATTATAACTTTTATTTTCACACCCGAAAGCGCGGCAATTTTCATAGCCTCCATAATTGTTTCGTCTGGCATAAAATATGGAGTTGCAATATAAATTGTACGTTTTGCTATGAGAATCATTTTTAGTAAATTATCCCTAATAGTTCTAAACTCAAAAATTGGACCTCCGCTCACAATTTGAGCAATTTTTTCTTTACCATCTTTTTCAGTTATGAGTGGCTGTTCTTTGCAAGCAATTTCTGGCATAAAATCTTTCTTCCTAAAAGAGCCCTTAGAAAAATTCCAGGAGTCAGCAAACTCTTTCTCCAAATTACAAACAACACAACCTTCAAATCTTAGAGCAGTGTCACGCCAGAATCCGAGTTTACCCATGCCAATATATTCATTGCCAATATTAAAACCACCTATATACGCAACTTTTCCATCTATTACAGAAATTTTTCTGTGGTCTCTATAATTTATTTTAAGATTAATAAGATTTGTAAAAGTAAAAACTGACGGCAAAAAAAGTTGAACTTCTATTCCAGCCTTCTTAAGTTTTCTCATCTTAAAAAATGAGGTCTGAGTTGCTCCGTCCAAAATTATTTTGACAGAAACTCCCTCTTGTTTTTTTTGTAACATTAAATCAAAAAAATATTTCCCCATATCGTCGTTCCTGAAAATAAAATACTCCATATGGATAGTTTTTTTAGCTTTTTTTATGTCCTCAAAAAGACTGGAAAAAAACGCACTCCCACTTGATAAAATTTCAACATCTTCATAAGTGGTTAAATTCCCAGCACTGGCAAGCTCAAGATATTGAACAAGTTCTTTATATTTAGACGTTGGATTATTGCGAAAATAATTTTGACTTATAAAATTTCTGAGCAAAACTTTATACCCAAACTTATTTACCGTCCTAATTTTTTTCCAAGAAAACCCAAAAAATAAAAAGAAAAAAAGTCCAACAAAAGGAATTGCTATGAGAAGAGTTATCCAAAACAAAACATATATAGGTCTCCTTCTCTCTAAGAAAACTATTGAAAGAAGTAAAATTATATTAAAGATTATAACGTAATTTCTTATTGCATCAAAAAAGAACAACGTTCTACCTCCAGAAAAATTTTCTTGATTTGATTTATATTATACATGAAATTTTATTTTAAATAAAGCTCTTAAATTTTTTGCCAAAGAATTTTCTAAAATTTTTTTCATATAAATAAAAAAAGAACCAGAAAATCTAGCTCTAAATTTATAGTTTTAAATGGGTATTCAAATATTGGCTGGGCTGGGTGGATTCGAACCAACGCATGTCGGAGTCAAAGTCCGATGCCTTACCGCTTGGCGACAGCCCAATAAAAATGGTCGGAATAGTAAGATTCGAACTTACGACCCCTTGCTCCCAAGGCAAGTGCGCTACCGGACTGCGCTATATTCCGTCATTATTTTACAGACATCAAATATAATATCATAACGAATAAACTTTGTCAAACAATTTTTTTTCTGCTATAATATAGAGAGAAAAAATTATGGAGGAAATTATGTCAAAGTACAAAGCTGTCATCTGTGACTTAGATGGAACTATTTTAGATCACGGAAAATTATCAGAATTTACAAAAGAAACTTTCAAAAAAATTGTTGCGTTAGGTGTGAAAATATATATTGCAACTGGTCGTCATCATCTTGATGCAAAATATTTCAAAGAAAAATTAGGGATAAAGTCTTTCTTGATTTCTTCCAACGGATCAAAAATTCATAATGATGAGCTAGAAGAAATTTATTCTGTAACTTTACCTTCAGACGTAGCTTCTGAACTTGTAAATCTTTCTGTTGACGAAGAAGTTGAGCCAAATGTTTTTACCGAGACTCATTGGTTTGGAACTAAGGGAAATTATTTTTCTCAAGATGATCCTTATAAAGTAAGTTCTTTCACTCAAAATGTTGTGAGTTCGCTCCAAAGTTTGAAGTTTGATGATGTCATAAAATTTTTTTACATATCTCCAAACGAATCTAAACTTGAAACTATAAGTGCAAATATAAAAAAGAAATACGGAGAAAATGTTTCTGTTGTTTTTTCTGCAATCCAGTGTTTAGAAGTCATGAGTGCAAAAGTTTCTAAAGGTGAAGCTATAAAACATATGCTGGAAATGGAAGGTTTACAATCTGATGAAGTTATCGCCTTCGGTGATGGTATGAACGACTTGGAGATGCTTGAGTCAGTTGGAAAAGGTTTTGTAATGGGAAATGCTAACCCAAAATTAAAAGCTGCTCTTCCAAATCATGATGTCATAGGATCCGTTGATGAGGACGCTGTTGCTTTAAAATTAATAGAAATTTTCTTAACACAAAATTAATATACTTAAAAATTTTATAGAAAATTTTGAGTGAAATTTCTCATTTTAAAGTTTCCTGATTTTTTTTGTGTTGCTATATCTCAAAATTTGGTGTATACTTGTTTTATTGGGAAATTTTTTTTTGAAAATTTTGGAGGAAAAATATTGAAGGTAAATACAAATAAAAATATAATATTTGTTGTAGTTGTAATAGTTTTATTTTTTATATCAGGTTGTTCTAGCACAGAAGTTAACCCAGCTGTTCGCTCATCACAAACTAAAATTAATGAAGCTATTGTTATCAAAACTGGAGTTCCCAATGGTAAATCAGTTATGGTACCAGCTATTGTTGTGAAAAATAATGTTGGCTCACTTTCAACAGTTGGTTGGAAAACTTATCGAACAAGTCAGGCTACCAATCTTTCAGAAAAATTTATTGGAACTCAAATAGGTGTAATTAATTTAGAAGCAGAAAGTTTAGTCGCAATACTTATTCCTACAAAAATAAGTTTTAGGCAAAATACGGCTGATATATCCACAGAATTTTATGGTCACCTAGATTATATAGTTGCTGTTTTGTCTGCGTACCCAGAGTCAAGAATAATGATATCAGGATTTACTGACGACAGTGGAAATCCAAAATCAAATATAGAAATTTCTCAGAAGAGAGCTTTAAATATTGCAACTTATATAGTTAAGAGAGGAATATCTGGATACAGAATTGCAACAATAGGTTACGGCTCATGGTCATACGTAGCAAGTAACTCAACAAATTCTGGACGAGAACAAAACAGACGAATCGAAATAAAAATTTTACCACCAGCAACTTATTAAATAAAAATAAATATTACAAAAACTTTGGAAAATTATTAGCTAAAAAAATTATGTGAAAAGTATTATTAGAGCAGGAGTTTTATATATATGAAAAAAATTATATTATTATTTTTTATAACTACAAATATTATTTTTGGCGCAGAAACACAAGCTAAAAAATATTCAGCATATCTCGTTGGCGATGAAAATGGAAATATTTTGATGTCAGAAAATATTGATGCAAAGTTACCACTTGCTTCTCTCACAAAAGTTATGACACTCCTTGTTACTTTTGACGCAATAGAGAGAGGTGAAGTTTCAGAGAACGATATTGTCTCTGTGAGCAAAAAAGCTACTCAAGTTGGCGAGTCAACTATACCCATGAGAGCAGGTGAAAAATTCACTCTAAAAGAACTTATTGAGGCTACGGCAATTCAGTCAGCCAATAATGCTGCTTATGCCATCGCTGAATATGTTGGCGGAGATATCAATGGTTTTGTCAAAATGATGAACCAAAAAGCAGAAGAGATTGGAGTTGGAGACCAAGTTACTTATTATACTCCCACTGGTTTACCTGCACACCTTACTGGTGCAAAAGAAGATATTGGAACTCCAAGTGCTTTATATGAAATTATGCAAGAAGCTGTGCGTTATAAAAAATATATAGAACTTGCAAGTATTCGAACTAAAAAAATTCATAACGGTAAAATTACATTAATAAGTAAGAATAGACTTTTATCAAAGCCAGGATTTTATGGTCTCAAAACTGGGTTTCATGATTCTGCTGGGTACAATCAACTTGCACTGAGTAGAGTTGCAAATTTAATGGGATATTTTGTCCTGATGGGTGCAAGTTCTGAAGAAGAACGAGTCAACAAAGTTGTTGATCTTGATAAAAAATTTCGTAGTGAATATATTGCTGTATCTGTTTTAAACTCAGCTGTTCCACTGGCTCGGTCATATGTGAAAGATGGAATAAAAAATAGCATCTTTCTTTATCCAGATAGAAATTATTTTGCCGTTATAAAAAAAGATGCTGATGTAACTTTGAATATAACAAAATATGAAGAGCTAAAAGCTCCTGTTGAAAGTGGAGAAAGTTATGCGAGCTATATCGTTTATTCAAATGACTCAACTATAACCAGCGGAAAATTATTTACTAAAGAAAATATTTTGAAAAAATATTGACACTGGTCATAAAAAATGTTAAGATTAACATCGTGCTTTATTTTAAAAGCGGAAAACAAAACCGCTTTATATTACCACAAAATTTCGAGTGAAGTTTGATTTTTTTGTGGGAGGATCTTTAAGATACCGTTAAAAAAATGGAGGTGTAAAATTGAGAGTAAATATTCAATTGGAATGTTCGGAGTGCAAAAGAAGAAATTATAGTACTTCAAAAAATAAAAAGAACACTGCTGATAGACTAGAAATGAATAAATATTGTAAGTGGGACAAAAAAGTTACAGTCCACAAAGAAACAAAAAAATAATATTTGTTATTTTTAGGTCTTATTCTATTTGCAGGTCAATGGCTCAATTGGTAGAGCATCGGTCTCCAAAACCGAGGGTTGTGGGTTCGAGTCCCTCTTGACCTGCCACTAATAAAATTAAAATAAGGTGGTTTGATATGAATCCATTAAAGAGTATTTTATCAGAATATTCAAAGGTTCAGTGGCCAAGAAAATCAGAAATTAAGCATGCAACTGCTTGGGTTATAGTGATGAGCGTTTTGCTTAGTATTTATTTAGGAGTTTTTGACTTGATAGCTTCTAAAGGATTGGATAAACTACAACAAATTGCAGCACGTATTGGAGGATAACTTATGGATAGCGCTGCTAATAATAATGTAGATAAAAAAATAGAAAATAAATGGTTTATGATTCATACTTATTCTGGATATGAGAAAAAAGTTAAGACAGATCTTGACCAAAAAATTGATGCTCTAGGAATGCGTGAAACAGTTAAAAGAGTTATCGTTCCTGAAGAAGTTTCAAAAGAGCTTGTTCGTGGAAAAATAAAAGAAGTTGCTAGAAAATTATTTCCTGGTTACGTTATGTTGGAAATGGTTGCAACAAGAGAAGAAACAGACAACGGAATAACTTATAAAGTTGACTCTGATGCTTGGTATATAGTTAGAAATACCAATGGTGTTACTGGATTTGTCGGTGTTGGTTCTGATCCTATTCCTATGGAAGATAATGAGATTAAAAATATTTTTAAAACTATTGGTTATAAAGATGAATCAAAATCTGGAGAGGAAGATTCTGCAGTCACTAAGGAAATTGTAAAAGTTGACTTTGAAGTTGGCGATTATGTAAAAGTTCTTGATGGTGGTTTTGAAGGACACGAAGGAAAAGTTAGTGAGATAGATTTTGAACATAATAAAGCAAAATTATTAATGGAACTATTTGGAAGAATGACTTCTGTTGAGGTAGAATTTAAAAGCTTGCAGAAAGTTTAAAAAATTTGGAGGAAAATAAATGGCAAAGGAAATAATTGGTTTAATAAAACTGCAATTACCTGCAGGAAAAGCAAATCCTGCTCCACCAGTTGGTCCAGCTCTTGGGCAGCACGGTGTAAATATAATGGAATTTTGTAAAGGATTTAATGCTAAAACTCAAGATAAAGCAGGTTGGATTATTCCAGTTGAAATATCTGTTTATAGTGATCGAAGTTTTACATTTATATT
>JBOFDW010000079.1:0-2230 GCA_051647385.1 Fusobacteriaceae bacterium | reverse complement strand
TAATAAAATCAATATCTTATACCGTTCTGCTCCCGAAAACGCGGAATAACAACGCTAAGAGCTGATTTTTAAGGATTTTTTGATTTTTTTTAAAATTTAACAACGTTAAGGATTAAAAAACAAGCCTATTGAGACACTGAAAACCCTTATTTTTCAAGGTGTCATAGAATATCTCAATAGGGTACAATCTATTGAAACATTTTGATTTTTGAGACAATCTTTAAAAATTTTAGTTTTTTAAGAACAAAAAAGTCTATAACCTTAATAAAATCAAAGGCTTAAAGGGTGTATCAAAAATCCTTAGCGTTGTTATTCCGCGTTTTCCTGACGGTACCCCATATTTAATTATTGCATACAAAGTAAAATTATCAAATTCAAGTGAGGAGAGATATGTGTTTATAAAATTTTTAATTGAAAAAAGTACAAGTGAAAAAAATTTAAAATTTAAAAAAAAATTATTTGATAAAAAGATAAAATTTATTGAATTAAAACTTGAAAATGATGAAAAAAAAGAAAAAATATTAAAAGTAGGAAATGTTGTAAAAACAGAAATAATAAAAAATGAAAATATTTATTCTTTAATAGCGACAATTGAGTTTTGGCACATGGTTTCAAATACATTATTAGATAAACATAATGAAAAAATGACAAGAGAAGCTTTAATCCAAGTAGAAAAAAATTTAAAAAACTGTTCTCTTCCAATATTTAAAGAACATGATTTTAAAAATCCTCCTATTGGAAAATGGGTTAATGCTAAAGTTGTTGACTTTGAAAATGAAAGCTATTTATTTGCAAAATTAGAAATATTTACAGAAAAAAATCTAGGGGTTATAAAAAAATCTAAAGAAATGAAAATTGATATTCCTAAAAAAAATACAATATCGTTTGATAGAAATTTTACAAAAAATAAATATTTAAACGAATTAATAAAAAATGAATTGATGGATGATGAAGAAAAATTAAATTTAGAAGTAAAAAATATTGTAAAAAAATCTTTTGAATTTACTCCAGAAATTATTATTAGTTTTGCTGTTGTAGCTGTAGCTAGTGGATTTTTTAATTCTTTAGGAAATGATTTATATACTAAATTAAAAATGATTATAAAAAAATCATTTTTAGAAATGAAAACTCCACCTAAAGAACTCCATACAATTTTTATAAACTATTTTACTCTTCCTGACAATGAAGTTATTGAAATAAAAACTATTTTTATTTTAGATCAAAATTATCAAGAAATAGATATATTTTCAATACAACCATTTTTAAAGAGGCAATTGCAACAGATAATAGAAAAAAAATTACCAATAAGAACTATTGTAAATATAGTTGAAAAAAATAAAGAAATTAATTTTGGGTATTCTCTTACTAAATATGGAGACCCTTATGAAGTAAAAGATGATGTTATTTTTAGAAAAATGTTAGAAGAAAATAAACTCTAAATAATAAGTCTTTGATTTTATTAGGTTCGATTAACTCTTAATTTTTTTATCTTTGTAAAAACGCATTTTACTGATGGGTCTTTTAGATATTCTAATCGATGCTTATGAAAGCAAAAAAATGCTAAAAAAAGACTAGGTGGGTGAGACACCTAGTCAGTGATTACCTAGTACCCTTTTTTAACTAGTAGTAAAAAAAGGACTATAACTAAAAACAATCTTTTCATTCGGAAACTTCACCCCCTTTCTAGGGTAGGTAACCACTAGGAAAGATTATATCATAGTACAAAAAATTAGAAAAGAGCTAGTTTCTCACCTCTAGCTCTTTTCCGTACAATGAAGTTTCCAACATTGATTGTTTTTAGTTTGTATATGGATTATACATCTTCTTGTTGACATTGTCAACATCTCTTAGAGTTATTAAATTTATATAATATTTGTTATTGTGTTTAACATGTTTTAATTTTTTTGATCGAAAATACAAACACATACATTTACTTCTTTTTCATATTTTGAAAATTTAATATAAAGACAACCTAATTCATCATTATAAAGATAATTTATGAGTTCTCTTTCGTTATAAATATAAGCATAAAAAGGAATTGTTGTTAATTCTCCATAAAGTTCTGTAGATTTTTTTAAATAAATTTTTACTTTTGTGCGAATTATCGAATTTTTATAAGGATATTTATATTTTTTTTTAGTTTCAGGATTATAACTCCATCTATAAGCCATTTTTACATCTTTATGTAATTTTAAATCAAGTTCTATTGGGTGATATATTTCGGGTTCAT
>JBOFDW010000078.1:0-9798 GCA_051647385.1 Fusobacteriaceae bacterium | reverse complement strand
ATATTTTTCTCCTCGTCCATGGTATAAAAGTATGTGTAATCTTGCATGGGCGAAATTTTATTCTTAGGAAAAATTGCAAAGAGGGTGTTACCATTAACTTCATTTACAATTTTGACGTCAACTTTTTTAAGTTCGTCAGCAAAATATTTTGCCATGTCATTTGCGTTCTTTGCATTTTCATACCACAAATTATTTGAAAGATATTCTAAAAATTGTGCAGCAGAATATCTCATCTTAGAGTTGAGTTGCAAGCACTGCTTTCGTAACAGCTCAAATCCAGCCACCAAACTTTTATTAAAAATTACAACTGACTCTCCAAACATTATACCATTTTTTTGACCGCCGAAGGATAAAATATCCACGCCCAAATCTCCAGTCATTTCTTTTAACGTGCAACCAAGATGAACAGTGGCGTTTGAAATTCTCGCACCGTCCATGTGAAAATACATCCCGTGTTCTTTTGCAAATTTTGATATAGCTTTTAGCTCATCAAGGGTATAAATTGTTCCAAGCTCTGTCGCCTGAGAAATTGAAATAGTGTTGGGGTGACATCTGTGAGTAGTATTTTGATACGACAGATATTTTTTTGCATCCTCCAAGTCTATTTTTCCGTCTATTGTCTTTGTAGTCAACATTTGCAGACCAGTAACATTTGAAAGTGCTCCAGTTTCATCTGTAAAAATGTGTCCTGACTCTGGGCAGATAACAGAAGTACCCTTGCCTTTGCATGCTTCGAGGCACAAAACATTTGCCCCTGTACCATTCATAACAAAAAATGCACTGACATCTCCAAAAATTTCTCTGAATTTTTTTTGAGCCTCAGCAGTTATATCATCGTTCCCATAAGGTTTGTCATGTCCAACATTGGCTCTAACAAGTGCTTCAACAATCTTTGGGTGTGCTCCACTACAATTATCGCTGGCAAAATATTTCTTCATTTTTATCCCCCTTTATATTTCTCATATTCTTAATAAAATATCATATTTTTTAGAAAATCACAAGATTTTTTTTCGCTTCTCCTTGCATTAATTGGAAATGTTTTGTATAATCTACCTGTTGCAATAATTTTTTTGGAGGGGAGCTATGAAAAAAATATTAATAACAACATTTGTAATACTTTGTGCGGTAACTTTTTTTGCTCTCATGGCATGTTCGAATGCTAGAGTGAAATATTAGATAATTAATCAAGCTCAATAATTTTTAGGAGGAATATACTATGAAAAAAATTTTAGCACTTATTTTATTCACAACTTTTTTTGTTCTTATGGGGTGTTCAAGTACTTTACCAAAAGATAATGGCGTTGGGTTTGTTAACAAAAAATTTGAAAATGTTTCGCCCTACAAAAAATTGGACATGAGTATTTCTTTTTCAGAGAATAGAGTTTTTGGAAGAAGCGGGCTAAATAATTATTCTGGGACTTACCAAAAAGTTGGGGATACAATAAAAGTCAGCTTGATAAGTGTAACTCGTATGGCTGGTACTCCAGAAGAAATGGAAGCGGAGAAAGTTTTCTTGGCAGTTTTGTCCAAGTGTAAAAAAGTTGAAATATCAGGAACGACGCTAACTCTTTACGGTGAGAATAATGTTGTGCTGAAATTTGAGCAGAGATAAATTTTGAGGAGATATAAAAATGAAACCAACTTATATTGAACCACAAATAGGATTGAAAAAATTTACTTGTCCACACTGCAATACATTGACTAATTTCCAATGGCATTTTCAGAGTAGTCATGAATTTGAGAATATTCATGTTAATGGTGTTCTAGTTAGAGAGAAAAATATTCATATAGGAAAATGTTTTAACTGTGAAAAAACAGTTTTGTATCATATGGAAAAATTACTTTACCCTGAATCGACAGGATTACCGCATGCAAATGAGCACATGTCTGATGAAGTTAAAAAATTTTATAATGAAGCTGCTTCTGTTTTTAATAAATCTAAAAGAGCAAGTGCAGCTCTTTTGCGATTGGCTCTACAAATTTTGTGTAAGGAGCTTGGGGGTCAAGGTAAAATTATTAATAAAGATATAGAATTTTTAGTTAGAGAAAAAAATTTATCTCCTCAAATTCAAAAAGCTTTAGACTCAGTAAGAATTGTTGCAAACGAGTCAGTTCATCCAGGGCAAATAGATGTAGAAGACGAAGACATAAGCGGATATTGTTTTGAGCTTCTAAACGTTATAGTTGAAGAAATGATAGAGAAACCAAAAAAACTAGAAGAATTTTATGATAAAATAATTCCTGCAAATAAGAAAGATGGAATTGCAAACAGAGACAAATAAATATATTACCAAACAAAAAAAGACCAGCTTGCTGGTCTTTTTTATTTTACCTACATAAATATACGTCTATCAAAAATCAAAAGAAGCCCCAAAAATAAAAGTGCTATAAAAATAAATTCAAAAATAATTGGTATCATCAAAAAAGTAACTGTTTTTTTTCTATCACTATAAATAAAAATAAAGATCTCAAATACTATGAAAATAAAAAACGATGCTAATATTCCAGCCAGCCTATGAAAAAATAAAAATATTTGCAAAGTATTTACACCTAAAAATAATAATGGATAAATGAGATTTTTTTTACCAATATTTTTATATTTGAAGATAATATATAGGTAAACTGACAAAACTATTATAGTTGAAAATACAATAAAAACACCAATACTACTCCACATAGACATAGTAAAAACTCCTTTAATATTTTATCGTCTTAATTTTTGCATAGCGAACAAAAATATTAAGCACGTCACCACAAAAGTGAATGACATGCCCGATGTGTGTCCTTGACGAACAAGGCTTGATTAATAATTGTAATAGATAATATATATTGTGTCAATAAAATGTATTTCCAAATAAAAAGACCAGCAAGCTGGTCTTTTTGATTTAACTATTTATTTAGAGTCTCTTTCGCCTTAGCAAAATAGTGAGTGTGTAAAAGTTCGTGAGCTTTATGTCCCAAAGGTTCACCCAAATGTTTTGCGTAAAGTTCTTTGATGTAAGGATTCTCGTGAGACTTTCTGATTTGCTTATGCTTATCAATACTATTTATAGCGTCGTAACGTTTTTGAATAACTTCAAAATCTCCGTGATGATAAGGTTGTCCACCTCCACCAACACATCCACCTTTACAAGCCATGATTTCTATTGCGTGTAACTCAACTTCGTTAGAACGAACCTTGTTCAAAAGTTCTCGAGCTGCACCAAGTCCATGTGCAATTCCTATTCTAAGTGTCAAATCTCCAACAGGTACTTCAGCAATTCTGCAAGAGTCCATTCCTCTCAAAGCAACAAAGTCAACATTCTTAAGTGATTGCCCTGTTACCCACTCATACGCAGTACGAGTAGCAGCCTCAATTACTCCACCTGTTCTACCAAAAATATCAGCCGCACCTGTTGAGAACCCAAGAGGATTATCAAAAGTAGTGTCTTCTATTTTGCTCAGGTCAATATTTGCTCTCTTCAAAAGTGCAGCAAGCTCTCTCGTTGAAAGAGAATAATCCACGTCAGGGATTCCATTTGTTGTAAATTCATCACGACCTGCCTCGTATTTTTTTGCAAGACATGGCATGATAGACACGCAAATCAAATCTTCGGGTGCAATATTTTCTTCCTTAGCCCAAATATTTTTGGCAACAGAACCAAACATTTGTTGCGGAGATTTTGCAGTTGAAGGAACATCTAACATATCTGGGAATTGGTGCTCAAAGAAATTTACCCAAGCTGGACAGCAAGAGGTAAGTATTGGAAGTCGCACAGATTTATCCCCTGCCAAATGTCGCTCAAGTCTGTCTTTGAATTCCGCAGCCTCTTCCATGATAGTCAAGTCAGCAGCAAAGTTTGTATCGAAGACTTGATCGAAGCCAAGTTCTTTCAGAGCAGTTACAAGTTTACCACTAACATCTTGTCCCATGAGACCAAACTCTTCTCCCAGAGCAACTCTTACAGCTGGTGCAACTTGAACGATAACTTTTTTCTTTGGATTAGCCAAGTCTTTTATAAGTTTCCATGTGTGGTCAGTCTCTGACAAAGCTCCAACTGGACATACAGCAACACATTGCCCGCAGTATGTACAAGGTGAAGTGGAAAGATTTTGGTCAAAGGCAGTTGATACAACGGCATTGAACCCTCGCTCAATCCCAGAAAGTACACCACAAGTCTGAACGTCATTACACATTGTCTCACATCTTCGGCACATGATACATTTTGTTGCGTCACGTGTAATAGACGGAGAAGTTTCTATGTTGTATTTTGTCTGTCGTCCATCAAATCTTATTTCTCGTATACCAGAATTTATTGCAACTTTTTGCAAATCGCACTGACCATTCTTCACACACACAAGACAATCTTTCGGGTGATCAGAAAGCAAAAGTTCGATGATAATTTTTCTTTTCTCAAGAACTTTTATGCTATTACTTTTTATAACCATACCCTCTTGAACAGCAGTAACACAAGAAGGAACAAGATTTTTTCTACCAACAACTTCCACCACACAAACCCGACATGATGCACAATTATTTTTGAACGTGTCATCTCCAAGATTCATATAACATAAATGTGGAATATCAATTCCAATAGATTTTGCAGCTTCAAGAATTGTTAAATCACTATTTACAGAAACTTCATTTCCGTCCATTACTATTTTCACTTTATCCATTGATATTTCTCTCCTTACAAAATATTATGCTATATCGATAGCCTTGAATTTACATTTAGTATAACACACGCCACATTTTATACAAGCACTTTGGTCTATTAAATGTTTGCCTTTTTTCTCACCTGTGATACAATGAACAGGACAATTTATCGCACAAACTGTACATCCAATACAATTATTATTTATGTTATAAGATATCAAGGCTTCACACGAACCTGCTGGACACTTTTTATCTTTTATGTGAGCAACATATTCATCCCAAAATTTATCCATTGTAGAAAGTACAGGGTTTGGAGAAGTTTGACCAAGACCGCAAAGAGAAGTCTCTTGGATTGTTTCAGATAAAGATCTTAGAAGCTCAAGGTCATCCATAACAGCTTTACCCTTAGTAATTTTATCCAATATTTCTAATAATCTAACGTTCCCAATTCTGCACGGCGTACATTTTCCACAAGATTCATCAACGATAAATTCAAGATAGAACTTTGCAACAGCAACCATACAATCGTCTTCGTCCATTACTATCATTCCGCCAGAACCCATCATAGAACCTTTTTCCTTCAAAGTATCAAAGTCTATTGGAGTGTCCAAGTCTTTTTCAGTGAGACATCCACCAGAAGGACCACCAGTTTGCACAGCCTTAAACTTCTTACCGTTTCTAATTCCACCACCGATATCAAAAATAACTTCACGTAAAGTTGTTCCCATAGGGACTTCAACTAAACCAACATTATTAATTTTACCAGCCAAGGCAAAAACTTTTGTTCCACTTGAACTTGCAGTACCAATTTTCTTAAATGCTTCCACTCCATCAAGGAAAATTACAGGTACATTTGCAAGAGTCTCAACGTTATTAACAATTGTTGGCTTATCCCAAAATCCAGACACAGCTGGGAAAGGAGGTTTGTTTGTTGGCTCGCCTCTTTTTCCTTCCATAGAATGTATCAAAGCAGTTTCTTCACCGCAGACAAAAGCTCCAGCACCATATTTTATTTCAATATCAAAGTTAAAGTTTGACCCAAGAATATTATTGCCAAGCATTCCATACTCTCGAGCTTCGTTTATTGCTATATTAAGTCTGTGAATTGCCAAAGGATATTCAGCACGAACATATACAAGTCCTTTGCTTGCTCCAATTGCATAACCAGCCAGAGCCATTCCCTCAATTATAGAATGAGGATCTCCTTCAAGGATTGACCGATCCATAAATGCTCCCGGATCTCCTTCGTCGGCATTACACACAATATATTTCACATCAGTATTTTGTGCAGCAGCAATTTCCCACTTCTTACCAGTCAAAAATCCTCCGCCACCACGACCTCTAAGTCCAGAATCCAAAACAGTTTTTACAACGTCTTGAGGTTTCATCTGAGTTAGAGCCTTACCAAAAGATTGATAACCCTTCACTCCAAAATATTCGTGAATATCTTCTGGGTTTATAAATCCGCAATTTCTAAGAGCTTTACGAACTTGCTTCTTGTAAAATGTGAACTCGTCCCCACTGTGAATAATTTCTTTAGTCTTAGGATCTTTGTACAAAAGATGTTCCAAAAGTTTCCCGTCAACCAAATGACTCTTAACAAGGTCTTCAGCATCTGACGGTTTAACTTCTATATAATAAATATCATCAGGAATAATTTTTAGCATTGGACCTTTTTCGCAAAAACCAAAGCATCCTGTGAGTATAACTTTCACTTCGCCATGAAGATTATGTGCCTTAAGAGAATTTTCCAAATTTTCCTTTAACTGTTTACTGCCAGAAGAAAGACATCCGCTTCCACCGCAGATAAGTATATGCTTTTTATAAATCACTGTTTATCCTCCTGAAATTATTTTTAGTGAGACTTACAATCACAAGTATTTTTGTCCAATTTTGCAACCTCAAGTAAAACTTTGCACTCTTGGTATTTCTGTAATAATTCTTCGTAGCTTTTAATTTTCTTGTCAGCCATTATTATCCCCTCGCTTTATAGTCGTCAATAATTTTCTTAACATCTTCAACGGCAAGTTTACCGTGAACTTCTTCCCCAACCAAAACTACTGGTGCAAGTCCGCAAGCTCCGACACATCTCAAGACATCGATGGAAAACATTCCGTCCTTAGTAACTTCACCGGCTTTTATACCGAGAATTTCTTCGAACTGTTTCAAAACTTTTCCTCCGCCTCGAACATAACATGCCGTCCCCATACAAACTGCAAATGGATATTTCCCCTTTGGCACCATGGTAAAATAGTGGTAAAAACTTACGACACCATAAACTTTTGCCAGTGGAATATCCAAATTTTGAGCGATAAAAGATTGAACTTCATAAGGTAGATAACCAAAAATGTGCTGAGCCTTGTGCAAAACTGAAATAAGAGCTCCATCTTTTTCAGGAAGACCGCCGATGAATTTTTCCAATTCTTTAAAGCAACCGTCCTTCAATGCATTATTACAACTCATGTCTCCTCCATATAAAAATAATTTAGAATAAATAATATAAACTTGTAATTAGATGATACACCTAAAAAAGCATTGTGTAAACCTAAAAAAAAATTAGCAAAAAATTCAGGTTCAAATTTAATATTTTTGTGTGCAAAAAATAATCTCCAAGATTTTTTGGTGAGTATAAAAGTTTTGAATAAAGTTATGTAGAATAGGGAATGCGTGTGAAAAATTTATGAAAAATATTTAGAGCAAAAAACGAGCAAAAATATTTTAGCTCAGAAAATAAAAAGCCCTCAGAAAATTCTGAGAGCTTTAAAATTGTGATTAGTTTCTATTAAATTTTTTCATGTTATTGAAAATTAGAATGCAAATTTGTATCCAAGACCAAGTGTAATTCTTCCAAAGTTTTGATTGAAAGTTTCATTTGATACGTTATTTCCTTTAGTAGATGGAGTTTGAACACTGCTAGTTACAGTAGTTCTTGTATGCTCATAAGTTGCTTGAGTCAAAGAATAAGAAAGATCAACTATGAAATTGTTCCACTCAATTCCTGCACCAAGAGAATAATATAATCCGTTTGATAATTTATCTTCAACAGTTGTTGTTTCTGTTGCAGTATACTTATAACCAGGTTGATTAGGAACAGAATCACCTTCATTATAGTTTTCTTCAAACTTTGCCCATCCTTGTTCTGGAGCATATTTATCTCCTAAAGAATTTATAGAATACCCCAAACTAACTTGCACAAAAGGCTTGATTGATCCATCAAGAATAAAATTATATTTTGCAGTTAAATAAAGAGGCATTGAAGTATAGCTTGGCATAACGAAGCTTGTCGCTACAGAACTAGAAGAATTACTATAACTAGAAGAATACGAAGAACTAGAATCAGTTTTTTGTACAGTTTGCTTTGGATTCATTTGATAAGCAAATCCAGCTCCAACTTCCCAGTTATCAGACATAGATTTTGTATAAATTAAATCTGCAGAAAACCCAATTCCAGCAGCAGCACCGTCGAACTTATTGTTATCGCTGGCACTGTTGTTTTTTGAAGAAGAAGTTTCAGATGATCTACTGCTATCGTATGTTCTTTCGTACCCGTAACTTCCTAGAAAATTTACACCCCCTTTTAAATATACATTGTTTCCAGCTGCAGTTGCAACAGCTGATAAAGCTACTAAACCTAGTAAAACTTTTTTCATAAAAAAAACCACTCCTCATATTTTAATTTTTTGTCTATTAAAAAGACACTAAGAGTAGTATACCGCCACCTATAAATTTTGTCAAGTGTTTTTTATTAAAGTTTTCAAAACTTTTTTTGATTATTTTTTTCTATTTTTAAAATTAGAATGTAAATTTATATCCAACTGCAAGTGTATATCTTCCAAAATCTTGATTCCATTTTGTTTTAGTTTCAAGATTGTTATAACGCCCTGAAGTGTAAGTATTTTTTTTGTTTTCAGTAAATGTATAACTTGCTTGAGTTAGTGCATAAGACATATCTAAAACAAAATCATTCCATTCAATCCCTGCACCTATTGAATAATATAATCCATTAGTTATTTTCCCAGTAGACAAAGTTGTTACTTGATTATATTCGTCAGTTTTACCTTGGTTATAGGTTTTGTCTCCTAAATTTTTTCCGCTAAATTCTGTGGATATGCTATTTATTGAATATCCAAAACTTCCTTGTACATAAGGAAGAACACCCCAAATTTTTATAAAGTTTGCTTTTATAGAAAAGAAAATTGGGACTGAATTATAACTTGGCATTGTGTACTCAGAAGTATACGAATCTGTTTCCACTGAAGTAGATGTTTTTGTTGAAGTGTAATCAACTTTCATTTTTGACTGAGTTGGATTAACGTGATATCCTATTCCATATCCAGTTTCAAAAGTATCTGTCAACGATCTCATATATATTAACTCTGCAAAATAACCAACACCAGAAGAACCATCAAAATCATTGTTATCAGATGTTATGATTCCGTTACTTTTATAGACTCCATCTGCAGAGTCCTGATTATAATCCTTTGTTTCTACATATCCATTTATTGGACCATATTTTCCTAGTAAATCTATACCACCTTTTAAATATACATTGTTCCCAGCTGACATTGCCACAGCTGACAAAGCTACTAACCCTAGTAAAACTTTTTTCATAAAAAAACTCACTCCTTGTATTATATTTTTTCGATTTAAATCCGACTGGAGTAGTGTACTATTTCTTATAAATTTTGTCAAGAATTTTTAGATGAATTTTCAAAACTTTTTTTGCTAAATCTTTTAGAACCAAAAAATTCGTTGGAAAAGATTTACAAGCAAAAAAATAATAGGAATAATGTCGAGTGGTGTGGTATAATTTACGAAATATTTTTGAGAAAAAAAATTAGCGAGTATAATTAATGTTAAGAGAAAGAAAAATTTTGATAGGAGTTTTTTTATGATAGACAGTATAAATTTCCCAGTGAAAATACTTTGGATTCATCCACACATGTTTTTTAATATTTTATCTTTCGGGGTAAACTTTTTTATTTATAAGAAAATTAAAGACAAAAGAAATATTAAAAAAGAGGATGAATTATTTTTTGTTTATGTAACAAGTGCAACAATAATTTGCGGAATATTTGGCTCAATAATTTTGCACTGGTTTGAGTCACCAAAATTATTTATGGAGAATTATAAAAGTCTAGCTTTTTATTTTAGTGGCACAA
>JBOFDW010000077.1:0-9613 GCA_051647385.1 Fusobacteriaceae bacterium | reverse complement strand
AAAACTATCAAAGAACATTTGGAGCTAAGAAATCATAGGGACGCAATTTTATACGTGGAAAAAATTCTAGCTGAAAAAATTTCTTTGAGCGAAGAAGTCATCAAAAATATTCACAGAGAAGTTTATAAAAATATTGGCGAGACTGAAAAGTTTGCTGGAAATTATCGAGACCATAACGTTGTCATACGAGGAGCAAATTTTTTCCCATCAAAATATTCTCACCTCGAAATTGACATGAAGAATTTAGTTGACTGGTATAATTCCGATAAATCTTTTCACCCAGTGGAAAAATCAGCTGAACTTCACGGTAAATTTATAGACATCCACCCGTTTGCAGATGGTAACGGAAGAACAGCTCGACTTCTTTTGAATTTTGAACTGATGAGTCAAGGTTACCCGCCGATTATTATTGAGCGAGAAGAACGTGAAGAATATTTTGTAGCACTCAATGAGAGGCGAGATGGCAAAAATACTTTTGCAGAATTTATTTTGAAAAAAGTTTTTAAGCAGTTAGACTTTTTGCTCGAAATAATTTAAGATAAATATATTAATAATTAATAAATAAAAAATCTGGAGAAATTTTATGAGACGATTGGTTAAAAAATTTTTGGTAATAATTGGAATACTTATAACAATTGTCGCCATAGTAACTTTTGGTTATATGAAGCTGGAAGGTTACTCGTTTCTGGACGCACTTTTTGTAACGGTGGTAACTCTTGCAACTGTTGGATATTCTGAGGTAAAACCTTTGACCCATGCAGGAAGATTTTTCACAATATTTGTTGTGCTAAGTGCTGTGACAATTCTGTTATATCTGACTGGAATGCTGGCTGAACTTTTTTCAGACGGACAATTCTTAAAACATTTTAGAGAGGTAAAAATGAAAAAACGTATTGCAAGTTTAAAAAATCACTGTATAATAGTTGGTTACGGAAAAATCGGAGAGTTGCTCACGGATTATTTCGAGGAAAAAGGTTTGCCTTATGTGATTGTGGAAAGAGAGCAGGTGCATATTGATAAACTTTTAGCGAAATATCCACTCAATCCACCTTGCTATATTTTGGGTGACGCAATGGACGACCATATTTTAATCGACTCAGGCATAAAAAATGCGGCAACTTTTATTCCTGTGCTCACAACTGACGCAGATAATTTGTTCATAACAATGAGTGCAAAATTTTTGAATCCAGATTTAAGAATAGTGGCTCGGCTTGTTGACGCAAAAAATGAGAGTAAATTAAGAAAAGCTGGAGCAACAGATATTTTATCTCCATATCAAATTACTGCTGAAAGACTTTTTAACCTTGCCACAGAGTCTGCACTAATAAGTTTTTCAGACATCGTGAAAAATTATTCTGATGCAGCAACTTTAAAACTTGCAAAAATTTCAGTTGGTAAAAATTCTGATTTGGTTGGTAAGACTTTAATTGAGGCAGAAATTCCTAGCAAGACAGGACTTGTAGTTATGGGAATTGGTAGAGGTGAGAAACTTTTCTTGAATCCAAAGCCTCAGACAGATTTTAAAACAGGTGATATGATAATAGTCATAGGAAAAGTTGACCAGATAGATTTGCTGGAAGAGATTGCAAGATAAGTCTAAAAAAAAATATTGACAAAGATTAAAATATTTGTTAAACTTATTGGAGTGAATAATTTTATACAAGAAGAAACCCTGTTTCTCACCTCTCGAAAATTTTTTCTGCAGAGGTAAAATCAAAAGTTATCTTATACATGGTCTTGAATGGCTGAGTTGTATTTGAAGTTTTGGAATTAATAGGGCATTTAATATGCTCTTTTTTTATGGAAAATATGGAGGTGTTATTATTTCTGACAAAGTTAGAATTAATGAAAAAATTAGAGGGAAAGAATTTAGAATAATTTCTGATGAAGGTGACCAGCTAGGAATTATGAGCATAACTGAGGCTCTAGCTTTAGCGGAAGAAAAAGAGTTGGACTTGGTCGAAATATCTCCAGCAGCTAGTCCGCCAGTTTGTAAAATTATGAACTATGGTAAATTTAAGTATGAGCAAACTAGAAAACTTAAAGAGGCTAAAAAAAATCAGAAGCAAATTGTTTTGAAAGAAGTAAAGGTAAGTGCAAGGATTGATCAGCATGACTTAGATACAAAACTTGGGCAGATTGGTAAATTTTTGGAGAAAGATAATAAAGTAAAAGTTACGTTAACTCTTTTTGGACGAGAAAAAGCTAACGCTGGTCTTGGACTTGAGACACTTGATATGGTTGCTGAAAAATTTGCTGAACTTGCTGACGCAGATAAAAAATATAGAGAAAAACAAAAGCATTTAATATTATCACCAAAGAAAACTCAATAGCAAAAACAAAATAATATTTAGTAGGAGGATATAAGAGATGGGTAAAATGAAAACTCATAGAGGCGCAAAAAAAAGAATCAAGGTAACAGGAACTGGTAAATTTATAATTAAGCATTCAGGTAAAAGTCATATCTTGACAAAAAAAACTAAGAAGAGAAAAGTAAATCTTGGGAAGGATGCGGTAGTTCCTAAGACTTTGGAAAAACATATGAAAGCATTGCTTCCATATGGAGTAGGAAGATAAGAATAGGAATTCACATAAGTTATTAGGAGGAAAATTAGAATGAGAGTAAAAGCTGGAGTAGTAAGAAGAAGAGCACATAAAAAAGTTTTAAAAGCAGCTAAAGGATTTAGAGGAGCGTCTGGAGACGTTTTCAAACAAGCTAAACAAGCAACAACAAAAGCAGCAGTTTATTCTACAAGAGATAGACTTGCTAGAAAAAGAAAAATGAGACAACTTTGGATTATCAGAATAAATGCAGCAGCAAGAATAAATGGAGTAACTTATTCTGTACTTATGAACGGACTTAGAAAGGCTGGAATAGTTCTTGATAGAAAAGTTCTTGCAGACTTGGCTGTTAATAATGCGTCTGAATTTGCAAAATTAGTTGAGACAGCAAAAAAAGCATAGACAAGAAAAATCTCAAAGGGAGTGATTTTAATCACTCTTTTTATATTTTTATGTGATATAATAAAGCGAGGTGATATATTTGTCTGTAACAATTTTACTAATAATCATTTTGCTATTCTTGATAGGAACAGTAACAGGTCGGATACTACAAGTTTTGCCAGTTATATTTTTGCTTGGGATAGTACTTTTTTTTGTATTTGGCGTGGAAGTTTTCATGTTCTTGATAACTCATCCAATATTATTTGGAATAGTTATTTTGCTAATAATATTTTTTGGGTTTAAGACAAAGAAGTCTATCAAAACAAGAAGCAACGGAAAATTTTATTATTATTCATCTGGTAACGCACGAGACTTTGAAGAATTTTTTCGTCAAGCTGGAACAGATGGTTTTCAATATCAAAGACAGAACGGGACATTTGGTTCATACCAAAATAGAGCACAAGATTTTTCCAATCTTGGAATTCGTGAAGGTGCATCAAAAGAAGAGATAAAAAAAGCTTATAGAGACAAGGCTAAACTTTATCATCCAGATAAATTTGTCAATGCAAGTCAGAGCGAACGTGAGTCAAGCGAAAGAATGTTCAAAATAATAAATGAGAGTTACGAAAATTTAATGAAAGATTTTAATTGATATGAAAAAATAGTATTTATTTAGTTAGTACTAATAAAATAATACAATTCAATTATGAAGAGGGGGAAAAGTTAAATGGAGAATAATTATATTAATTTAACACTTGAAAATTTAGAAGATGAACATCTTTGTTGTGCTATAGCAGATAAAAAACACCAGGCAGGTGTTGATTGCAAAAAAAAATGGTTGAAAAATAGAATCAAAGAAGGACATGTATTTCGGAAGCTTGATGCAAAAGGAAAAATATTTATTGAGTATGCTCCGCTTGAAAAAGCATGGGTGCCAGTAGAAGGAGAAAATTATCTTTTCATCTATTGTCTTTGGGTATCAGGAAGTTTTAAGGGAAAAGGTCATGGAAAAGATTTATTAAATTATTGTATAGAAAATGCAAAAAAAGAGAAAAAATCTGGAATATGTGTTATAAGCTCAAAAAAGAAAATTCCTTTTCTATCAGATAAAAAATTCTTTCAGAGTTCTGGTTTTGATGTAGTTGATACAATAGGAGATAACTATGAATTATTAGCTCTTTCTTTTGATAAAACAAAACCAAATTTTATAGAGAGTGCAAAAAAGAAAACCATTACTTCAAAATCTTTAACAATCTATTATGGGTTGCAGTGTCCATATATACCGAACTGTATAGAACAAGTTAAAAATTATTGTGAGAATAATAGTATAGACTTAAACTTAATTGAGGTAGATACATTAGAAAAAGCAAAAAAAATGCCTTGTATTTTTAATAACTGGGCAGTATTTCATGGAGGAGAATTTAAGACACTTCATTTATTGAATGAAGGATATCTAAAAAAAATGTTGGATGAGAGTTAATGGAATAAAAAGATGTAAACAATGATAAATTTATCATCCAGATAAATTTGTCAATGCAAGTCAGAGTGAACGTGAGTCAAGTGAAAGAATGTTCAAAATAATAAATGAGAGTTACGAAAATTTAATGAAAGATTTTAATTGATATGATATACTATAAATCGGAATATTTTAATACGAGGAGAATGTAGATGAAGCTTAAGTCACTTATTCTTGCTGCTGGCAAAGGGACTAGAATGAAATCTGAATTGCCAAAAGTTATTCATAAAGTAAACGGAATTCCCATGGTAAAAAAAATTATGAATACTTTGGACGAACTTGAAGTTGAAGAAAATATTTTAATACTCGGACATAAAAAAGAAGTTATATTAAAAGTTTTGGGCGATGTATCATATGTAGAACAAAAAGAACAGCTTGGAACTGGACATGCTATAAAGATGGCGGAAGAGAAACTAAAAAATTATGATGGCGATATTTTGGTGGTGTGTGGAGATTCTCCTCTTGTAAAAAAAGATACCCTACAAAAACTTTATGACCATCATAAAAAATCGGGAGCGACTACAACTCTCTTGACTTCGATTTATGAAAATCCTTTTGGTTACGGAAGGATAGTAAGAAAAGACGAAAAAATTATTGGCATAGTGGAAGAAAAAGATGCCAGTGAAGAAATAAAAAAAATAAAAGAAGTTAATGCTGCGATATATTGTTTTAAAAATAATGAGCTCTGGAATGCTCTTGCAAAAGTTGACAACAATAATTCAAAGAAAGAATATTATTTGACTGATGTAATAAAAATCCAAGCTAGCGAGAATAAAAAAATAGAGGCATGCTTGATAGAAGACCATCTTGAATTATTAGGAATAAATTCTAAGGTAGAACTTGCACTTGCAAATAAAGTTTTGCGTGAGAGAAAGAATGAAAGTCTCATGGAAGACGGAGTTATAATTATCGACCCTGCCACAACTTATATAGAAGATTCTGTTCAAGTGGGTAGAGACACAATTATTTATCCCGGAGTAATTTTACAAGGTGAAACTTCTATCGGAGAAAATTGCCAGATAATAGGAAACACAAGAATAATTAACAGCAATATAAAAAATGAAGTTATAATAGAATCATCAGTTATAGAAGAAAGTATCCTTGAAGACAAAGTTACAGTTGGACCTTTTGCTCATCTTAGACCAAAGACTCACTTGAAAGAAAGTGTTCATATAGGAAATTTTGTAGAAGTGAAAAAGTCTACCCTTGAAAAAGGTGTTAAGGCTGGACACCTAACATATTTAGGTGACGCAACTATAGGAGAGAGTACAAATATAGGTGCAGGGACAATCACTTGTAACTATGATGGGAAAAATAAATTCCCAACAATAATAGGCAAGAAAGTTTTTATCGGAAGCGATACAATGCTTGTTGCTCCAGTAAAAATTGGAGACGAAGCAATAACTGGAGCTGGGTCAGTTATAACAAAAGATGTTACCAGCAAAGCACTGGCAATAGGAAGAAGCAGACAAATTGAATTACTTGACTGGAGGAAGGATTAATATGCAAGATGAAAACAATGTTAAGATTTTTTGTGGTAATTCTAACAAGGAACTAGCGGAGCAAATTGCAGCTAGGTATGGGATAACCCTTGGAAAATCTTCGGTGAAAAGATTTGAAGACGGAGAAGTTTACATCAGAATTGAGGAGACGGTGAGAGGGCGAGATGTTTTTTTGATTCAATCAACTTCTGATCCAGTTAATGAAAACTTAATGGAGCTTCTTGTTTTTATTGATGCACTAAAGAGAGCTTCAGCAAAAACTATTAATCTAGTAATTCCTTATTATGGATATGCAAGACAAGATAGAAAAGCAAGTCCACGTGAACCAATCACGGCAAAACTTGTAGCCAATCTTTTGACAAAAGCTGGAGGAACAAGAATTATTACTATGGATCTTCATGCTGACCAAATCCAAGGATTTTTTGATATTCCAGTTGACCACATGCAAGCACTTCCTCTCTTGGCAAAATATTTTATAGAAAAAAAATTAACAGGTAGAAAAATTGTTGTTGTGTCTCCTGACATTGGAGGAGTAAAAAGAGCGAGAAAGCTTGCTGAATGGTTGGACTGTAAAATAGCAATAATAGATAAAAGACGACCAAAGCCAAATCAGTCAGAAGTTATGAATGTAATTGGAGAAGTGAACGGGAAGATAGCAATATTTATTGACGACATGATTGACACAGCTGGGACAATAACTGGTGGTGCAAGTGCAATAATAAATATGGGTGCGAAAGAAGCTTATGCATGTTGTACTCACGGACTTTTTTCTGGCCCAGCAATAAAAAGAATAAAGGCGTCGCCTTTGAAAGAAGTTATCATCACAGATTCTATAAAATTAAATGGCAAAAAGAAATTGGACAAAATAAAAGTTATATCATGTGACTCTTTATTTTCAGAAGCGATGTCACGTATAATTCATAACGAACCTGTATCAGATTTGTTTGAGAAAAAAAAATTAAAATAAAAAGCGGAGACTGAGGCTATGTTGCATATTGTATTTAGGAGTGGAAATCTTGACTATGGTAAAATAAGAAAATTTCTTGAGATAGACAATATTCTTGTTTATCCAACAGATACAGTTTATGGTGTTGGTGGACTCATGAGTTCTGAAAAGGCTCTGAAAAAAATTTATGCAGCAAAAAAAAGGAGCTTTAAATCTCCACTCATAGCTTTGATAAGCGATAAAAACATGGTGAATAAAATTGCACGAATAACTCCAGCAAAAAAAGAAATATTAGAACAACTTACAGAAAAATTTTGGCCTGGAGGACTAACAATAATTCTCAAGAAAAAAACTTGCGTACCAGATATTATGGTTTCAGGTGGAGAAACAGTTGGTATAAGAATGCCAGACCATGAAGTTGCACTAAAAGTTATAGAGCATGCTGGTGGAATTTTGCCAACAACAAGTGCAAATTTTTCTGGTGAAGAAGCACCAACAACTTATTTTGATATCTCAACAAAATTTTTGGAGAAAGTTGACATAGTAATAGACGGTGGAATTTGCTCCAAAGGAATAGAGTCAACAATTATAGATTTGAGCGGAAGAAAAATAAAAATTCTTCGTGAAGGAATTATTTCAAAAGAAGAGATAGAAAATGTTATAGGAAAATTTTAAAAAGAGGTGGAGAACATGAAACAACAAAAAATTAATCCAGCGACAATGAATCCCATGGAGATGAATAATCTTTCATCAATGATGAGCATGATGAGCTTGATACAAAAAATTGGTAAAGGTAAAAGAAAATATGAAATTCATTTGGATAAATCCGACAAAAAATTTCTTTCAAAGTTTGTTGATGAGGCTAAGAAACAATTTCCAGGTGGAAATGAACCACAGATGAAACCTCTCATGGAATTTTTTAGCTACTTGAAAGTCGGGTGTGATACAAAATCAAAATCCAAAGCACCACTAAAAATTAGTTATGAAGAACTTGAGTTCATGAAAAAAATGTTGGTAGATTCTGTGAAGGGAATGGAAGGAATGACTTTCAAATGGTATCAAGTTTTAAAAAAATCTATGCTAAAAGTTTTGTTAAAGCAATATAAAGTGATAGTTAAAAAGTTTGACTAAATATATGGAAGCTCCATGAGCTTCTATTTTTTTTGCAAAAATTTTTGAAGAGTGAGAATAAATATTTAGAAAAAAGTTTTTGAGAGGCAAAAAATATAGCACAAAAATATTTTGAAATTCAAGGATAAATCTTATAGAATTTATTTTGTAAAGAATGAAAATTATTTGTTGCATTTTCGATTATCATGTGATAGAATACTTCCAAGCGTGGGTATCAAACCTACTCAAATTTAAATTAACCAAGGAGGGTACATGAACATTAAGAAATTATTAATTACGCTGGGGGCTTTGACAATTGCTTCAACAGCAGTTTTGGCAGCAGAGGGTGACGGATTCAAAGCGAAATCTGTAGAACAAGAACTTAGTTATGAGGATAGAGATCCTGGGAATCCAGCATATGTAAAGCTTAATAGTGCGGCATATTTTAGTTATGAGAAATGGACATTTGGACTTAAGGGAAGATCTAAATGGCAGATGAATCAAAAGGATGTTCCAATTATTGTTAATGAAAAAATAGTTGGGACTAAAAGATATGAAAGAGCTGATGGATACGTTCTTCTTTCAGGAAAAAGATCATTTGGAGATGCGTTTAGTTACTCACTTGGTGGAGAGTGGGAAAGTTCTCCAGCGTCTGATATTTTTAGATTTACAACATCAGCAAGTTATGGAATATTTTCATCTTGGATAAATCCTAGATATGCAAGAGCAGATTCAGAAACACTTGTTCAAAATAATCAAGGGTTTATTGTGTTAGCTCCAAGAAATACTATTGGAATAGAGGCAGAGCCAATAATTATAACTGCATGGAAATCATCAATGGGAGATTTAAGTTTGTCTTACTATATTGATGTTGCTGCGGCTAACGGGACTCAAAGAGGAACTGTAGATCAAGAGGTAAATGTATATTTCCCTATTTACAAGAATGAAAATTGGACAATAAATGGAACATATACTGGATATCTTGGAATGGACACTATTGACCATAACGGAAAGCAAGTTTATGGAGTTGGTTCTAATGCTGATCCATTCAAAGTTAATGCACTAAAAGCATCTGTTGCGTATAAATTTTCTAATGGAGTTGCTGTTAGTGGATACGCAAAGTATGAAACAGGTACATGGGAAGGAAGAGCAAAAGATGCAAATGGAAATACAACAGATGAAAAAACGTCTGAAAAATCTAGCTATGTAGAAACAGGAATTAAATGGTCTTATAATTTCTAGTAACAAAAAAATAGAAAAGTTTTCTAATTCTTCGCCAAACAAAGTTGGTTAAGAGTCAGAAAATTTCTAAAAAATCCAGTAGAATAAAATCTACTGGATTTTTTTATTTATCTCATTTAAAATTTTGATTTTATTTTGATTCCAAATCGGTGCAACAGTCTTAGATTTTTTCCCATCTCCAGTAAGACGATGAACGACAACTTCTGGAGGCAAACTTTTTAAAATTTCAACGCAAGTCTCAACATATTCTTCTTCTGTTGGCAGAAATATTTTTCCAGCAAGAAAAAGTTCGTGAAGTTTTGTGCCAACCACAACGTAAAGCGAATGAATTTTTATTCCCCATGTCCCAGCTTC
>JBOFDW010000076.1:0-3081 GCA_051647385.1 Fusobacteriaceae bacterium | reverse complement strand
TTTTCTTTTCCTATTAAATCTTCTATATTTATATTTGTGAGTTGCTCACTATGATTTTTACCAGACAAAAGTTCTTCAGCTGTTGGCAACTTCCTAACTTTAAGCTCTATATTTCGTCTCATAATTTTTATAATTTCTTCAAGCTTCCATTTTTCTATATTTGGAATCGCAATTATAATTTCTTGAACATCGTTATAAGTTTTTAAAATACTTTTAATTTTTTTAAATGAACCAACAACTTTAACATCGTAAACATACATATTCTTTTTTTCTTTATCATCATCAATAAATCCAACAACTTTATATTTAAAATTTTCATTTGAGAATTGCTCATTTAAAAATTCTACCCCAACTTTTCCAGCTCCGTAAACTAAAGCTCTTCTTTTTTCAATAATAGGTAATTTTTTTCTTATTTTAATTAAGAAACAACATCTATTTTTTAATTTGAAAAGTAATCTTGCCAAAAGTTGAAAAGAAGTTGCAAAAACAAAAATTCCAACAAAAACTCTTTGTGAATATCCAGTTCCATCCATTATAAAGAAAGGCAATTTAAATGCGTAATCACTATTTAAAAACCAAAAGAAAATCCAGTTTGCTACAAATGCAAAAAAGTTAGATAAAGTTATAACAACCACATCTAACATATTTGTGTAGTTCCAATTTCTAGCTCCAATCTTATAGACAAGATATAAAATTGAATACACCAAAATATAAACATAAAAATATCCGACTTTAAATTCTTGGTTCCAGCTCTCGAAACTCATCATTAATGCGGAAATTATTCCTATATGAATCAGCTCAACATCGATAATATATTTTACGACTTTTTTTGCAATTATTTCAGATTTTTTTGTGATTTTTATTGCCATAATTATGCCTCCAGTTTACTTTGTGAAAAAACACTTACCGTACGATTATATCATAAAATTAAAAATTTTACCATGATATTTTCCCCACAAAGAAAAACTAGAAATTTATTTTTTTTATTTTTATTAATTACATATTTTTTATTTTTTCTTAATCTTTTTTTTATATTAAAATTTTATCTTTTTAAATACATTGTCTCGTAATATTTCGAATAATCACCAGACACAACTTCTTCCACCCAATCTTGATTCTCCAAATACCAACGAATAGTTTTTTCTATCCCAACTTCAAACGAAGTCTCTGGGAACCATCCAAGTTCTTTGATGATTTTACTTGGGTCTATGGCATATCTCGCGTCATGTCCAAGTCTATCACGAACATAAGTTATCAAATCATAATTTATATTTTTTAAATCTGTTTTTAAAACTTTTTGATATTTTAGTTCTTCTTTCATAATTTTTGATATTATATCTATTGTAAGCTTAACTATCTTTATATTTTCTTCCTCATTAAATCCTCCAACATTATAAATCTCATGAATTTTTCCAGAATTCAAAACCATATCAATGGCTTTTGCGTGGTCTTCAACATAAAGCCAGTCTCGAACATTATCTCCTTTTCCATAAACTGGAAGTTTTTTTCCCTCAAGAATATTTTTTATTATTAAAGGAATTAGTTTTTCTGGAAAATGATAAGGTCCATAATTATTTGAGCATCTTGTTATATTAAATGGAAATTTATAAGTTTCACCGTATGCAACAACTACCATATCAGCAGAAGCTTTTGATGAAGAATACGGTGAACGTGGATCAAGTTTTGTTTCTTCAGTGAAAAACTTTTCTCCATAAGTTTGTATATTTTTTCTATTTTTTCTATTTTCTTTAATTACTTCAACAACTTTTTTGTCGTCTATAACCAAATGTTTTGGTTCTTGATAAGTTTTTTGAAGAGATCCATAAACTTCATCCGTTGAAACTTGAAGATATTTTTTCCCTTCAAGATAAATTGGATATCCATGCTCATCTTTGCCAGTTGACCAATGTTTTTTTGCAACTTCCAAAAGATTTTGTGTTCCCAAAATATTTGTCTCCAAAAATATTTGAGGTGTCTCAATACTTCTATCAACATGAGATTCCGCAGCAAAATTAACAACATAATCTATTTTGAATGTTGTAAAAATATAATCTACGAGCTCTCGATTTCTTATATCACCTTTTATAAATTCTACTCTTGAATCTTTTAGTTCTTCTTTTAATGTTCCAATATTTCCAGCATAAGTCAACGCATCCAAAATTATTATTTTTATATCTTTATGTTTTTTCAACATATATTTTGTAAAGTTCGCACCAATAAATCCAGCTGCACCTGTGACTAAATAATTTTTCATTTTATTATAACCCCACTTTCAACATATTCTTTAAATTTTTGTAACTTTTTATCTTTGTCAGAAAGAGTAAGCACAGACTCATCTATTTTATATTTTTCCAATTGCCAATCTATATTTATTTCTTTGTCATTCCATAAAATTCCAGAATCATATTCCGGGTGATAGAGTTTTGTGCATTTATACATAAATTCTGTCTCATCATCCAAAGTTAAAAATCCGTGAGCAAATCCTTCTGGTATAAAAAACATTTTTTTATTTTCAGCTGTTAATTCAGCCCCATACCACTGTCCGAAAGTTTTACTTTCTCGTCTTAAATCTACCGCCACATCATAAACTCTGCCACTAGTGACTCTAACAAGTTTTCCTTGTGAATAATCAGTTTGAAAATGAAGTCCACGCAAAACTCCTTTCTTAGATTTCGAATGATTATCTTGTACAAATTCTTCATCTATTCCTATTTCACAAAAATCTCTTTTAGAATAAGTTTCCATAAAAAAACCTCTTGAGTCACCAAATACAGTTGGCTCAATTATAACCAGTCCGTTTATTCCAGTTTCAATTTTTTTAAACTTAGACATTTTTTTCTCCTAAAATATTTTCTTTATTTTTTTTACTTTTGTTATTTAAAACTTTATAATTTTTTATTTTATTAACTTTTTTAAATATTCACCATAATGAGATTTCGCAAGAGGTTTTGCAAGACTCAAAAGTTTCTCGTCGCTTATCCAAGAATTATTATAAGCAATTTCTTCAAGACAAGAAACCATGACTCCTTGACGGTGCTGAATAGTTCTTACAAAATTTGAAGCTTCCAAAAGTCCATCATG
>JBOFDW010000075.1:0-4438 GCA_051647385.1 Fusobacteriaceae bacterium | reverse complement strand
GCGTAAACGCAAATTATTATCTCAACTTTTTCTTTTAGTTTGTGTAATAATTTTATTTTTGCATTTTCATCAAATCCAGGAAGAACTCTTTTGGCATGGAGGTCAAACATTAACTTGCCACCAAATTCCAAATAAAGTTTGTCATAATTATTTACCCTCTCCAAGATAAATTTTGATTGTTCTTCCAAATATTTGTTGTGATCAAAACCGATTTTCATAATGCTTTTCCTCCTAAAAAAATAAAATTCCAGCGAAAAAAAAAACTGGAATTTCAAATTTTTTATATATTTTTTTTCAAAAAATTTACAATGAATTTATTTGTATTTTATTTTTATAATTATCTTCTTTGCGAACCAACAGGAACAGTTCCTGTTACAACTCTATATCCTTGACTTTTATAATTTATTTCTTGCAAAATATTTTTCCTTGCAATAATCGCTCCAGCTAAACTTGGATTAATTCTTAATGCATTATCCATCTGTGTCAACGCTTCTTGCAAATTATTATTACGCCATTGTTGAAGTCCAACTGCGTAAAAACCATCAGCCCTTTGCAAATCCAACTGAGATAAATTTGATATACCTTTTGCAGCTTGTGCCCGTGCTGAAGGATCTTTTATAGTCGCAGAAAGAGCAGCGGCATTTCTTGTAAGAGAGCTAACAGACCTTGTCTTTCCTTTTCCACCAGTTTCATCATTAACTATTAAAAGATTTACGTCCTGTTTTGTTTTAGCTTTATTATTTATATAGCTAGGTGATTTCATAACTTGACCGTTGACTATCAAAATATCTAGCTCAGAATTAATCATATTCGGATTTATTCTTTCACGATTATTTATAGCCTCAATAAATTGTGGATTATATTCTATCGCTTTATTAAAATCTGCAATCGCTCCATAAATATCTCCTAAGAAAGCTTTCGCAAGTCCACGGCTATTATAAGCTTCAGCAAATCTTGGATTAATCTCAACGGCCTTTTCATAATCTGCAATTGCTCCATAATAATCACTTTGCTTTTCTTTGACCAAACCTCTATTATGATATGAAGCATAATCTCTAGGATTTATCCAGATAGCTTTATCGTAATACATTATTTTGTCTCTTGGACTTGAGTCAGGAATAAAATATCCTATATAAAAATAAATTTCTCCTAAAAATTGTGTGTACCTTGGATCACGTACCAAAGATTGTAAAAGTGCAATTCTTTCAGCTGTAGTCTGTTTAGCAACTGCTGCTGCAATTGTCAAATCAAATTCTCTTCTCTTAACTTCATAGTTTAAATTTCTTTCTAAGTTTGCTATTTTTCTATTTGAAACAGAAAAAATTTGCCATACAAACAGCATGACAACTACAAACAAAAGTATAAAAAGTAGATTTCTTAACGCATTCATATATTTTTCCCCTTTTATCTTCTATTTTTTTATCAAGAAAAATAAACCAACCATTATGCATAGAGCTATAATTATAGAACCCAAAGATAAAATTCTTAATCCTTTTTTTAGCTCAGTTATTCTATAATTTGCGTTTTTTATTTCTCGTGCTCTCATTTCAGATTCATTTGTGATATAGTCAACAACTCGAGATTTTTCATTAAGCTGTATTTTTATAACTTCAAGCTGCTCACCTTTTAGTGTAGCTTGTGCGTTTTTAAATTTTGTTTGTTTTATTTTTACATCATTTTGAATATTTACAAGTTCAGAACGAGAATTTTTAACTTCCAAAGTTCTTTCTTTTATTTGACCTTTTGCTGATTCAAATTTTGCAGAAGCAAGCTCCAACTCACGTTCAGCATTTTTAAAGCTCTGCTCAGAAATTTGTAAAGTATTTTTTGAAAGTTCCAACTCATTTATTTTTGATTCTAGATAACCAATTTTATTTTCCAATTGAGAAATTTTTTCGTCTAACTCAGCTTTAGTTGCTTGCAATTCTGCCGTAGCTTTTTCTAATTTTATTTTTGCATCACTTGTGACAACAGGGTCAGACAATTGGTCTTGCAAAAATTTTATCTGAGGATTAATATCCTCAAGTTGAGATTTTGTAATTTGAAATTCACCTTTTGATGTTTCAAGCTCTCTTTTTGCGACCTGCAATTCTTCTTCTGCCACATAAGTAGATTCGTTCGACATACTAACACTTCTCCTTTTTCAAAAAAAGTTTATCTAGACTGTAACCTGAGAAATTTCTTTTTTTGAAGATTTCTGTTTTTTTATAACTTTTTTATTTGGTGTTTGAGTTGCTTTTTTATTCATAACATTTCTTACTTCAGCAATCATTCTTTTAGATTCTTTATCTTTCGGATTAAGATCCACAGCTTTTTGATAATCAGCTATAGAATTTTTATATTGTTTTTTATCAAAAAATGCTCGTCCTCTATTATAGTAGGTCTCTGAAAAATCTGGATTAAGTTCTATTGCTTTATTAAAATCTAGAATAGCTGCATTTATTTTTTTCTTTTCGTAAAGAACAACTCCACGATTATTATATGCTTCTGCAAAATCAGCTTTTAATTTAATTGCTTCTTCATAATCTTCCAAAGCACCGTCAAGTTCTCTATTCTCATATCTCATAACTCCACGAAGATTATAAATTTCTGCATAGTATGGATTGATTTCAAGAGCTGCGTGAAAATAATCTAGCCTGTCATAATAATATTCTGAGAAATATCCCATATTAAAATAAATTTCAGCCAAAAGTGGTTTGAACTCTTGTCTCAAAGTTAACTTTTTTAATTCACGAACTTTTTCAGCAGAAGTTGATCTGTTAATAGCTTTTTGCATTTCAAATCTTAAATCATTATTGTCAAGTCTAGTATTTATAGAAGCTATTTTTGATGGAAGAGAATAAATATTTTTCCATTGCACAAAAATTAAAATTGCAAAAAATATAGTCACTGCAATCAAAGCGAGTTTTAATAAAGTTATTGTTCGTTTAATTTTCGTTCTATAATATTCACTAAACTCTACAAACAATTTTATTTTTTCACTAGATTCTTGCTTCGGAACTTCAAAAAATTCTTGAGGTTCTTCTTTTTTCACGTCTTCTTCTATATTTTCTTTTATATTTATTTCTTCTTTTATACTTACTTCTTCATGATAAAATTTTTCAGGTTCTGTACATTCTTTTTTTTCGTCAAAAATTTCATCATATTTTTTTTCATTTATGGAAGATTTTTTTTTAAAACGAATTTTCCCCCAACTATCTAAAATAGTTTTATGAAAAAGTGAAGTGTTAGTATTTTTACAATCTCGTTTTTTTGTCATTATAAAATATCTCCTTAATCAAAAAATTTTTCTACAATATTTTACCACAACAAAAAGAAATTGTCTATTTCTTCTTGACACCTTGAACTACCCTCTGACTGCTAACTTTTTTAGTTTCTAATTTTTTGGTAGTAGCTGGTTTAGTTACAGAGTTTGAAGGTGTTGTACTTTTCACAGGTTGAATTGTAGCTCTAAACTTTTCTCCTGCCAGTCTTTCTATTTCCAAATCATCTTCCTGTTCTGCTATTTTCATAGCTGCACGATAATCATCACGTGCACTATCAATATTTTTTAAAGCTTCTTTTGCAAGTCCTCTACCATAAAATGAATTATAGTCTTTAGGATTTATGAATATTGCCTTAGAAAAATTTTCTATCGCAGCATTATAATTTTTTATCAAACTATAAAGAGTCCCACGATGAAAATATGCTAAACTATTATTAGGATTTTTTTGAATAGATACACTCAAATCTTCCATTGCACCTTGTATATCAGATTTTTTATATTTTGCGACTCCACGATTTAAATATATAGTAGAATTTTCTGGTGAAAACTCAAGAGCTTTAGAATAATCTAATATCGCACCAGCATAATCTGTTTTTTGGAATTTCACAATTCCTCTTTGTAAATATGCGTCACTAAAATTTGGATTTAACATGATAGCCATATTAAAAAATTTTAATTTCTCATCAAGATATTTTGTATCAACTAATTTTCCTATATAAAAATAAACTTGATAAGAAAATTTATCATACTTTGGATTTTCAAGCATTTTTTTCAGTTCTTTTATAACTTCTTCATCTGTAGTTTTATTTATTGCCAAACCAAAAGCCAAATCAAACTCAACTTTTACAAGTTCATTGTCAAATTGTGCTTTTGTTGCATCAAGATTTTTTTTAGTTGCTTCAAGTTCCATTTTTAAATTCTGATTTTCTTTTAATGTGGTTTCCATTTTAGCAACTTTATTTTTGTAACCAACAAAAAGTTTCACGCCAATCAGAACTACAAAAACTGTTATCGCAATAATTAACAAAAATTTTACTGCAACAAGTCTTTTACCATAATCTTTTTTTAAGTTAAGATATATTTCTTCTTCATCAAAATTATCATTTATTTTTTTATCTCTCATGCTCTATCTCCTTAATTGTACTAGAAAATTTAAAAACGCCCTAAAATAAA
>JBOFDW010000074.1:0-4162 GCA_051647385.1 Fusobacteriaceae bacterium | reverse complement strand
TGCCGTTAATATTTATATAAATTCCTATTATTAAAAATATAAAAACTATTGAATTAAAAAAATTATAAAACATTTTTGGAAGCATTAAAAATATTTGAACGAATGCTTGAGTTCGCCCACCCCAACGCATATAATAAATATATCCAGATTCCAAAAGGTCACCAATTGTTTTGAGCCTTTTTTCTGTTGTAAGAATAAAACTGTTGGTATATTCGTCCATCGTATACGGCATAAAATAATTTAGAATAAAAAATCCAACAAAAGTTATTCCCAGCAAAATTAAAATAGATTTTTTTGTTAACTGTTTTTTCAGTTGATTCATAGAAGCCTCTCCATTTAAAATTTTTTCATATTATTTTCAAATTAATATTTTTATTTTTTTATATATTATATTTTATTTGTATTTTGAAATATTAAATATAAATATATTAGAATATTAAAATATTTATTTTATAAGTACAATCTTTTTAACTTCTTTTGTCATTACAACTTGACCAGTTGGCTGAAGTCTTGGCTGATTAACCGTAACAGTTACAATTATTTTATCGAAATTTGTTATATCCGACATAACTGTTCCTTGAAAAATTGTTCTACTTCCAAGTTTAAATGGTTCTTCTTCTATAAATCCATAAACAAAATTTTGATTTTTCTTAAGTTTTTTAATTTCTTCTGCCGCAGGATAAAGTTCAACGCCTTCAATAAAAACAGATTGGTCTTTATCCCATCCACCCAAGTTCAAAGAAAAAACAGTATTTCCAACTTGGTTTTTTTCTTTTGAAACAAAAATATCTTTTATAAAAGTTTGTGGTTCAGTTGAATAAAAAGTTGTAAATTTTGTTGCAATATTATTATTTAAATACATATTATCATAGAGATATCTTTCGACTATATAAATTTTTTGCTTCCCATAAAACGGTTCCATAGAATATGTCAGCCATTTATTTACCATAAATTGTCCGGGAGAAAGATGTCGCTCTTTAACTTTTAGAGATGGAACTATTTCTATAGAATTAAATTTTTGACTCAAAATTATATGTCGTTCTTTTTGCTGTTTATCATAAATCATAAATTCTTTTATTGCGTATCCAACTCCTGCAATTAAACTTATAATTACCAAAGAATTAAATATTTTGAAAAAATTAATTTTTCTATTTTGTATTTCATGGAACGCTTCAAGTGCAAAATTTGATGTAAAAATAATTGCGTAACTTATAATTCCAAATCCTGCTCGCTCAGGAAACCACGGAGAAGCTTTCATAACAGCTGTTGCAAAAAAGAATACAGAAATTTCATAATAATTTTTTTTGAAAACTTCTTTCAAGTTTCTTTTGCAAATTAATAAGATTATTATAGAAACAAATAAAACTGTCCAAACAAACCAAGCGTCTCGAAGAAGCAATAAAAGATCTCCGATATAAGTTGTAGGAATAACTATTCTTTCTTTTGTAACTTGTGAACGAATAAAATTTCCAGGTGCTAAAAGTAAAAATGCAGCTCCTGCTCCGAACGCAACATATAATATTATAAAAAATTTTGTTGTAAGTTTATCCACAAAAATAATTTTACGATTGAAGAACCAATAAATTAAAGAAGTTAGTCCGATAGCAACAACCATGTTTTCATTTGTCCAACCAGATGAAAATCCAAAAATTATTAAAACTATTACAAATAATAAATTATTTTTTGGCACAGATATTTTGTTATTTATAAGTTTCTTGCTGTAATATGTAAAAAACATTAAGAGAGTCGCCCACCACATATAATTTATTGAACTTGAAATCCAAAGAGTTGTCTCACCAAAATTTGCAATTCCAAACCAAGAAATCATAATTATTACTAGCAAAGAAGTAAAAATATTTTTTTTCTTAAATTCTGCTCCAAGATTTATATAAGTCATAATCAACATCAAAATAAAAACTATACTATTAATTATATTATAAATAATTTTTGGCATGAGAAGAAAAAGTTGCACGAAAAATTGTGTTCGCCCACCCCAAACCTTATAATATTTTATGTTTGACCTTATTGCGGTAGAAATATTTTCAACTCTTTCCCATGTTCCACGCACAAAACTATTCATATATTCGTCATAAGTTAAATGCGAAAAATGATTAAGCAAAAAAATTGCAATTAAAGTTACAATCAAAAGTATCCCCGTAGATTTTTTTCTAAATAATTCTTTCATAATTTTATTCTCCATTTAAATTTTTTTAGCTTGGATTCAAACAAAAATTTGTCAGCTCATTTATAAAATCAGCAGTTTTATTATTAATATCATTTACAGGATTATATTCTACTATATCAACAGAAGTTATCGTATAACTTTTAAATAAAAATTTCATAGTGGCAAAAACTTCGTCAGGAGTGAAACCGTTTCTCACAGGAGTATTTACAGCTGGAGCGTATTCTGGATTCACAGAATCAAGGTCAAATCCAATATGTAAATTTTCCACTTGCAAATAATCTTTTATTTCCTGCAAAGTAACGTCTAATCCTTTATGAACAATTTCATCATACGGAATATATTTTACTCCAAGTTCTTTCATAAATTCAAGCTCTTTATAATCTGTATCTCGAACTCCAAAAATCACAACGTTTTTTGTGTCGATTTTTTTTCCTTCATAAAAACAATTTACAAGATCTCTGTCGCCATATCCTTGCAAAACTGCAAGAGGCATTCCGTGAATATGTCCAGTAATTGTTGTCTCATCAGTATTCATATCTCCGTGTGCATCTATCCAAACAACTCCGATTTCTTTTTCCAAAGCAACTCCAGAAATTGTTCCGATTGCAATAGAATGATCGCCTCCAATTGTTATTGGACGATATCCATCACGAACTGCCGTATTAACTTGGCTGGCAATTTTTTCGCAAGTATGTAAAACTGTATTTTTATATTTCAAAGTATTCTCATTGAAATTTTCTTTTTGTTTTTCTATTTCTATTATTGTCATCTCGTCAAAAGTTTCGGGAAAATATTCCAACAAAACTTCTGGCGCAAATTCAGAACCAGATCTATTTGCTCCAAAATTCATAGGAACTCCAAAAAGCATATTTTTCATTTTTTCAGTATAAATATAAACTGCGTCTTCTTCTTCGATTACATTTATAAATTCTAAATTAGGATCTTCCATTCCTTGAATATGAAGTTTTGCATCTCTCAATTCATGAATATAATTTATAAGTTCTTTTGTAATTCTTTCTCCAGGAATAATTATAGGAATTCCAGGTGGATAAGCCATTACCATTTCACCAGAAATTTTATCTTCGCTTTCCAAGAAAGGAATAGAATGTCTAACAGAATAAAAAGCTTCTCGAGGAATAAGTTCTTGTGCAGGAATCGGTGGCATTCTTAAAAGTTCTTTATCAAGTTTTTTTCCTTTATCATAAAAATTTTTACTAATATCTTTTAAAGCTTTCAAAAGTTTTCCAATACTTTTTTCTGTATCTCCAATTGTAATTAATGCCAAAACATTATAATAATCTGAAAGTTCAACTTGAATATTATAATCATCCACTAGCAAAGTTTCCAGTTCGAATCCAGTTATTCCCATTTGCTTTGCTGAAATTGTGAGCTTGGTCGGATCGAATGCAAAAATTCCATCTCGTCCCAAAATTTCTTTTCCGAAAGAATTAAACCCAGCAATTTTATTTATACCAGCTCTTGCAGTATTTGCAAGTTCTATTGTTTGAGACAAAAGTTCATAACCATTTATAGCAATTTGTCTTCTTGAACAATCCAATGACGCCATCAAAGGATACGAAGGAGAAGTTGTTAAAAGCAAACTTAAAATTTGTTTAACTCGGCTACAATCTATTCTGTCTGAATTTACATGAAGAACAGACATTTGTGTAAGTGCCCCCAAAATTTTGTGAGTACTTTGTGCACACATATCAGCACCAGCATCAACAGCAGAAAGTGGAAGTTCATCATGAAAATGTAAATGAGATCCGTGAGCTTCGTCCACAATAAGTGGAATATCATATTCGTGAACAATATCTGCAATTTGTTTTATATCTGTCGCCACTCCATAATAAGTTGGATTTATAAGTAACACAGCTTTTATATCTGGATTTTGTGACAGCATTGTTTCAACAGTTTGAGGTTTTACTCCGTGAGCTATCCCAAGATTTTCATCAATTTCAGGATTCATATAAACTG
>JBOFDW010000073.1:0-4212 GCA_051647385.1 Fusobacteriaceae bacterium | reverse complement strand
CGTCATAGAATTTATTTGAAGCTTCTCTTGTTTGGAAGTAAATATCATCGTTTTGAGCAGTTCCTCTTGTAACTGGATGCTCTGGATTCAAAGCTCTTGCTCTAAATTCTTCGATAGCTTTCCAGTCAACTAATTTTTTGTAAATTTCATAATCTACTACTTCAACTTTTTGTATTTCGTGAGAAGTTCTGAACCCGTCAAAGAAATGCATAACTGGTACTCTTGATTTTATAGCAGCTAAGTGTGCCACACCTGCAAGATCCATTGCCTCTTGAACTGAGTTTGAAGCAAGCATTGTGTATCCAGTCATTCTTGCTGCATAAACGTCTTGGTGATCTCCAAATATTGATAATGCTTGTGCTGCAAGTGCTCTTGCTGCAACGTGAATAACAGAAGGTAATAATTCTCCTGCCATTTTATACATATTAGGAACTTTTAGCAAAAGACCTTGTGAAGCTGTATACGTAGTTGTAAGAGCTCCAGCTTGTAATGAACCGTGAACTGCTCCAGCTGCTCCAGCTTCAGATTGCATTTCAATAAGTTTTACAGGCATACCAAAAATATTTTTATGTCCTTTCGCTGCCCACTCGTCAGTATACTCCGCCATTGGTGATGATGGTGTTATTGGGTAAATACCAGAAACTTCAGTAAATGCATATGATGCCCATGCTACTGCTTCGTTCCCATCCATTGTTTTCATTTTAACTGCCATTTTTCCTCCTAAATTTATAATTAATTTTACTTACTAATTTAATTCAGATTTTTCAACGTTGGTTTTAAAATCTTTTTAACTTTATAATATTTACTCAAAAATATTTTTTATAACTTTTTAATCGCGTTTAACTCTTTTAACTTTCACACCTTTAATTATGAATTTTTTTCTATAACTTGTCAAGAAAAAATTTATTTTTTTACAAGTTCATAAGTGTCTTGAGCAATTACCAATTCTTCGTTTGTAGGTATTTTATAAATTAAAACTTTTGAGTCATCTGTTGAAAGTTTTACGTTTCCTTTTTGTCTCACAGAATTTATTTTCTTGTCAAGTTTTGCTCCTAAAAATTCTAACCCTTCCACAGAGGCTTCTCTTATAGTGTTTGAATTTTCTCCGATACCACCAGTGAAACATATCGCATCTACTCCGCCCATAGCTGCAGCATAAGCTCCAATGTAAGATTTTAATTTATAGCAAAACATTTCTCGTGCAAGTTTAGCATTTTTATCGCCAGATGCTTCAGCATTTTCCATATCACGACAGTCTGATGATTTTTCAAAAATTCCAAGTATCCCAGATTTTTTGTTCATTCTATCGTCCATTTCTTTGTCGCTCAAATTTCTTTTGTTCTTTATGAAAAGTACAGCAGCAGGATCTATGTCCCCACATCTTGTTCCCATCATAAGACCTTGAAGAGGCGTCATACCCATGGAAGTATCCACAGATTTTCCATCCTTAACCGCAGAAACAGAAGCACCGTTTCCAAGATGGCAAACTATTATTTTAGAATTTTTAGGATTACCCATAATTTTTCTCATCTCTGTTGATACAAACAAATGAGACGTTCCATGGAAACCATACTTTCTAACTTTTAATTCTTCGTAATCTTCATTTGGAAGAGCATACCTAAAAGCTTCTGGTGACATAGTCTGATGAAAGGCTGTGTCAAATACTGCAACATTTGGTTTGCCAGCCAAAAGTTCTTGGATAGTTTCTATCCCCATAAGATTTGCTGGATTGTGAAGTGGAGCAAGGTCGCTCACTTCTTTTATAGCTTTTAAAACTTCAGCAGTTACAACAACAGAGCTTGAAAATTTTTCTCCGCCGTGAACCACTCGGTGACCAATAGCATCTATCTCATCAACAGATTTTAAGATTCCATACTCAGAATTTGTGAGCGCGTCTATCACAAGTTTAAGCGCAACTTTATGATTTGGCATATCTTGCTCGATATCTTTCTCAAAATTTTTCGCAGGCACTTCATACTCAAGCTTAGAATTTGCTATCCCGATTCTATCGCAAAGACCTTTTGCAAAAAGTTCTCCAGTAGACGGATTTAACACTTGATATTTTAATGACGAACTACCACAATTAATTACTAAAACTTTCATCTAATTTTACCTCTCTTTTCAAAACGAAATTTAATTTACAGCTTGTAGGGCTGTGATTGCAACTATGCTAACTATATCTTCAACGGAACATCCTCTTGATAAATCATTCACAGGTGAAGCCAATCCTTGAATAAGCGGACCGTAAGCTTCAGCACCAGCAAGTCGTTGCACAAGTTTATAACCAATATTTCCTGCTGCTAAATTTGGGAATATCAAAACATTTGCATGACCAGCAACTTTTGAGTTTGGTGCTTTCTTTTGTCCAACTGAAGCAACAAGTGCCGCGTCAGCTTGAAGCTCTTCCTCAAATTCAAAACTTACTTTTCTATCTCGCAAAATTTTCCCAGCTTCAACCACAACATCAACTGATTCATGTTTAGCAGAACCCTTTGTAGAAAAAGACATAAGTGCAACCTTAGGAACAATTCCAGCAACAGATTTTGCTGTGAACGCTGCCTCAGATGCAATATCAGCAAGTTGCTCAGAAGTTGGCTCAGGTATTACCGCACAATCTCCAAACACAAGAACGTCGCCATAAGTCTCTTGCTTTTGTGTGAGCTCCATAACAAATACAGATGAAACTGTTTTTACTCCAGCTTTTGTTCCAACAACTTGCAAACCAGCTCTCAAAACATTTGCAGTGGGAGAGTCTGAACCAGAAACCATTCCATCTACATCCTTCATTTTTAACATCATAGCACCAAAAAAATTCACGTCATTCAAAAGTAGTTCGCTAGCTTTTTCTGCTGTCATACCTTTTGCAGCACGAAGCTCCACAAGTTTTGCAACGTAAGAATCAAGCTTCGGACTTTTTGCTGGCTCAACAATTTCTATACCAGCAACAGACACGCCACATTTTGAAGCAAGAGCTTCTACGCTCTCTTTTTTTCCAATAAGAATAGGAGTCGCAATTTTATTCTTTACAACTTCAGCGGCAGCTCGAACAACTCGCTCGTCAGTAGCTTCAGGCAAAACAATTTTCTTGTTCAGCTTGCTAGCCTTCTCCTTTACACCCTTAATGAAACTCATACAACCATCTCCTTATATAAAATATTTTATCCCTAAGTTAATTGAAAATCGCTTCGACATATTCTTTTGCGTTAAATTCTCTGAGGTCATTTATTTTTTCCCCGACACCTATAAATTTGATAGGCTTTTTTGTCAGCTCAGAAATTGCAAACAGAACTCCACCTTTTGCAGTTCCATCCAACTTTGTTACTATAAATCCTGTGAGACCAGTAGCCTCATTAAAAACTTTTGCTTGGGCGATTGCATTTTGCCCAGTCGTTCCATCTATCACCAATAATATTTCGTGAGAATTATTTATACTATTATTTTCTTCGTTATTTTTTTCGCTTAATTTTTTCTTAATTATTTTATTTATTTTTTCAAGCTCAGCCATCAAATCAATTTTGTTGTGAAGTCTTCCAGCGGTATCGATTATTGCCACGTCAAATTTTTCTGCTTCAGCAATTTTCAAAGTGTCGAATACCACAGCAGCAGGATCGCCACCTTCTTTTTGTGGCTTAACAATTTTTACGTCAGCTCTTTTTGCCCACTCATCAAGTTGCTCAACAGCAGCAGCACGAAAAGTGTCGCCAGCTCCAACGATAACTTTCAAGTTCTCGCCTTTAAATTTTGCCGCCAACTTTCCGATGGTGGTAGTTTTTCCAACGCCGTTTACCCCGACTATTAAAATTACATTTAGCCTGTCTTTTTTTATTTGGATAGAATTATTTTCAGTCACCAAAAATTTTGCCATAATTTCTTTTAGCACAGGATAAATTTCAGCAGGATTTTTTGTGCCTCGTGATTTTAATTCTTGCTCGAGAGCTTTAATAATTTTTGCCGTCATGTCCATGCCGATATCTGATTGGACTAAAATTTCTT
The DNA here is from genome assembly GCA_051647385.1 of Fusobacteriaceae bacterium. GTDB lineage: Bacteria > Fusobacteriota > Fusobacteriia > Fusobacteriales > Fusobacteriaceae > JAGNZR01. The sequence goes on along the minus strand of JBOFDW010000073.1, from coordinate 219 downwards.
CCAACTCGTCCAACAAATTTTTATCAACAAGATTTTTGTCGAAGAAAAATTTTTTAACAAGAGTAAAAAGCCCATTCCCATTTCCAGATAATTTCTCTTTCAAAGGTACGAGCTTTTCTAAATTTTCGTCATCACAACTAATATTACCGATAAAAGACACTTCTCCTCACCGTGTAATAATATAACACATTTACAAAATTATTACAACGTTAAAAATTT
>JBOFDW010000072.1:0-17813 GCA_051647385.1 Fusobacteriaceae bacterium | reverse complement strand
AAGAAGATGGATTTGTATTTCAAAATGATTTGTACATTTACTCTGAAATAAAAGAGAAAAAAGAAAAATCCCAGCGAGAAATATTTAATGCAACTGTGGCAACGTTAGCATTGGGAAATGCTTCAATGTATTATTTTTGCATTATCTTTGTTTTTCAACTTCCTTTTCTAATATTTTTAGTAGGATCAATTTTTTTCGTAGCTATTAAAATAATTATTCTATCTTTAAAAAAAAATACTAATAGAAAGATAGCGGCGAGATAACATTAAAGTTATTTTCAGCAAAATAAATTATACAACTTAAAACCTCAACGTCCAAAAAGATTTTGAGGCTTTTATTTTTAAGAGCATCAGAAATTTTTTCATCTTCAAACTTAACCAAGGAGAAAATATGTTGGCAGATTTAAAATTGGCAGGCGGGCTATTAATATTTTTTGCGACGCTGTTTTTTATCATAAAAGGAAAATATTCTAAATCTCTGATTGCAATGATCGGCGGATGTGCCATGGTACTTATTCGTGTTATCGACGAAGAAGAAGCGATACATTCTGTGGCGGTAAATTTGGAAATTTTATTTTTGCTGACTGGTCTCATGATTATTGTGGAAATTATGTCCGAGAGCGGATTGTTTCAGTGGCTGGCAATTACTGCCGCACAATTTGCCAAAGGCGACCCGCTGAAAATTTTATTGTTGCTCTGTGGAGTGACGGCAATTTGCTCAGCTTTTTTGGATAACGTCACAACTATTTTGCTCATCGTTCCAATTTCTATTTTGCTGGCGAAACAATTAAAGCTCGATCCTTTTCCATTTGTCATGTCACAAATTTTTGCGGCAAATATTGGCGGGACTGCGACGCTCATCGGTGACCCTCCAAATTTATTAATCGGTGCAAGTTCTGGTTTAACGTTCAATGCGTTTCTTGTAAATTTAGCTCCACTTGCAATTATAAATATGGTTGTACTTTTGATAACGGTTACGATTTATTGCAGAAAAGATATGATAGTGTCCAATGAATTGAAAGCAATGATTATGGAACTTGATGCTACCCGTGCAATTACTGACAAAAAATTATTGATACAATCCACCACACTTTTTTTCCTAATCATCATAGGATTTCTAACAAATTCTTTTTCGCATTTAGGACTTGGGGTAATTGCCATTGGAGGTTCAGCACTTCTGATGTTCATTAGCAAAAAAAATCCTGAGGAACTTTACAAAAAAGTTGAATGGGAAACTTTGTTTTTCTTCGGCGGACTTTTCGTCATAGTTGATGGTATCGATAAACTTGGAGTTATACAAAAATTTGCTGAACATATTTTGATACTTACCGCTGGGCATAAAATGATTACGTCTCAAGTTATTTTGGCAATCTCAACTTTTTTTTCTCCGATACTTGGCTCAGTTCCATTTACACTTTCTTTTATAAAAATTATTAATGAATTTATCCCTAAATTTTCTGGGGACGTTAGTATTTTTTGGTGGGCGTTGGCTCTCGGTGCTTGCCTCGGTGGTAACATGACAATTTTTGGCTCTGCTTGTAATATGGTTGCGATTTCCATTGCGAAAAAAAGTGGAATCGAAATTAGTTTTCGCAGATATTTAAAATTCGGATTATTTGTTGTGATAGAGTCTCTTATTTTGAGTATGATATATTTGTATATTAGATATTAAAATTTTTTGAGTAGAAATATTTTGAGAAAAATTAAAATTTAAGAATTAAGAAAAAAATCAAGAAAAAAATTTATAAAAATAAAAATCTAGCAAAAAAATATTGGCATGGAAATTTTTGTCACATAAAAAAATGGAAGCATAATTATAGATGGCTTCCATTTTTATTTTCTTAAATTAATTTATTTGCTTTTCTTAGCTTTAACTTTTCCGTCATAAAATTTGAACGAATAATAAATTGTGATGAGTGCACCAAGAAAAATATAAAATATAGCAATATTTTTACTGTAAGAAAATTGGTTGAAAACTAAAGCGATTAATCCAAGCAAAGAAACAATTTTAATTGAGATGTGAGTATCTTTTTTGATGAAAGGAAAAAGTAGAGCGAGTAACGGAAAAAAAATCAAGTAAAAAAAATCTAGCTGCAAATATGCCTTGAGAATTAGCCCAACAACAAACACTGGAATTAAAAGTTGTACCCACGCATCAGACAATCTATATCTAATATTTTTTTGAATCACCATAAAACGCCTCCTAAAATAAAATTACAAAACAAAAACTATTCTATATTTTATTTTTCACGAGAAATATTTACCCAAATCAACGCAATATAAAAATTAATATGATACATAAAATTTTGACGTATAAATCAAGTTATAAAGTTAGAGAAAAAATTTGGTTGATAAAATTTTCCAAAAAACTTTATAGTAAACTTTCAAAAAAATTCTTACGTGATTAAATCCAAAAATAATTGTGTTGACATAGTCGGTAGGATATGAGATAATATTTCACGTATGTGGAGGGTTATCCTAATTGGTAAGGAATCGGTCTTGAAAACCGACGCCGTAAGGCTTCAGAGTTCGAGTCTCTGGCCCTCCGCCAAGATTAGGTGAAATGGCGGAGTGGTCGAACGCGCTCCCCTGCTAAGGGAGTATACCGATAATACGGTATCGAGAGTTCAAATCTCTCTTTCACCGCCACTTGAAATTAATTTAGGTAGTTTTCCATTGCTACCTTTTTTTATTTAATGCACCCATAGCTCAATTGGATAGAGCATCTGACTACGGATCAGAAGGTTGCGGGTTCAAATCCTACTGGGTGCGCCACTTAAAATTAAATACCAGAGAGTTTGAAATTTTTAAGCTTAATAAATTTTAAAACAAAAATATTTATAAGTATATATAAAATTAAAGTCTTGAGAAAAAATCTCAGGACTTTTTTCTTTGAAATTTTTTCGCCACATAAAAATGTTATAAGTTTTTTGAAAAAATGCTATAATCTAAAAATATTAATCGCAGGAGATGTTTTAAATTATGGATAGAGAAATTATTTTGGAAGAATTTGCACGGGTTATAAATTCAGACAGATATCAATATACCGAGAGTGATGTCTTGCTTCATGAAGGACTTGAGGATACTGAATCTGTTTTTGATATGTTTTTCCGTACAACAGAAGACGGCGGATTTGCTGTTGTATCTGGTGTGCAAGAAGTTATTTATCTCATAAAAATTTTGAATTCAACGCCGACAGAAATTAAGCGGAAATATTTTGAAAAAATTATATGCGAGAAAGAGCTCGTGGATTATCTCGTGGACATGAAATTTACTGGAAGCATTTTTGCTATGCGTGATGGAGAAATCGCTTATCCAAACGAACCGATAATAACAATCAAAGCTCCACTTATTCAGGCAAAAATTTTGGAGACTCCTATTTTAAATATCATGAATATCCAAATGGCAGTGGCATCCAAGTCTTCAAGAGTTACTAGAGCTGCTCATCCAACAGACGTATTAGCTTTTGGTAGTAGGCGAGCCCATGGTTTTGATAGTGCCGTCACAGGAAATAAAGCTGCAATAATTGGTGGATGTAAAACTCACTCGAACTTGGTCACTGAGTATAAATATAATTTGCCAAGCGTTGGGACAATGTCTCACTCATATATTCAAGTCTTTGGCGTTGGTCGAGACTCCGAGAAAAAATCTTTCGACGCATTTATAAAACAGAGAAGGAACAGAACCTCTAACTCACTTTTTTTACTGATAGACACGTATAATACTCTCAAGATTGGGATAAAAAACGCTGTACAATCTTTCAAAGATAATAATATTGATGATAATTATGATGGACTTTATGGTGTACGGATAGATTCTGGTGACTTAGCTTATTTGTCAAAACGTGTGAGGAATGAACTTGACTACGCTGGATTATTCAAGGCTAAAATTATCCTGACGAATTCTTTGAACGAGGAAGTTATTCGATCCTTAAAGAACCAAAATGCCTGCGTGGATATTTTTGGTGTTGGTGATGCAATTGCTGTTAGCAAATCTAATCCGTGTTTTGGTTGCGTATATAAAATTGTTGAGGTAAATAAAAATCCTGTGATAAAACTTTCTGAAGATATAGTTAAAATTTCAAATCCTGGTTTCAAGGAAGTTTACAGAATTTATGACACTGACGGTATAGCTTACGCCGACCTCATAACTTTGGTCGAAAATGATGCTGATAAATCTAGGCTTATTAAAAACGATAACATAGAAATTCGTGACGAGCAATATGAATTTAGAATGAGCTTGCTTGAGAAAGGAAATTATTCTTGTAAAAAATTAACACTAACTTATGTTAAAGATGGAAAAATTTTGGACGAGTATGAAAAACTTTTAGACGTGATGGGTTCTCAGAAATATTATTTTGAGAGCTTGGAAAAAATTGCCTCAGAGCGAAAACGTCTTGAAAATCCGCATAAATATAAAGTTGACCTCTCTAATGACTTATTGGAATTAAAATATAGCTTAATCAAAAAAATCAAAAGTGAACTTTTAGCTGAGTAAAATTTTAGAGTAAATAAAAAAGCTCCCGAAAAATTTCGAGAGCTTTTTTTAGTTCAAAAGATTTTCGTCTATCATAGAATACTTATCGAAATAATAATGAGAAATAAAATTAAGTAGCATGTAAGACGAAATTACAACGACACAAAGAACACCAACCATAATTAATATTTGATATTTTATTGCGACCATTGGAGAATTTCCGCCCAGCATTTGCCCAGTCATCATTCCTGGTATTGAAACAATTCCGATTACCATCATGTTCCCGATTCTTTGTCGCAGAGAAACTTCCATCGCGTGAGAAATATATGGGCGAAGTGCTTCTTGCTTTGTCGCCCCCATGGAAAGTGAAAACATATATTCATCTTTGGATTTTTTTATATCGTGCATAAAATTGCTAAGAATAACAATCTGAGCCGCAAGACAATTTCCCATGGTCATTCCAGCAATTGGGATTAGATAAAGAGCCTTAAAAAGTTCTGGAGTTCCAATAACCAAACCCTCGAAGACAAGCATTGCAATTACAAGTGGCACAAAAGAAGAAATGAAAGTTATCAGAATAATTTTCTTGCCTTTTATCACCGAACTTTTCACTGAAGAATACGACGACGCAAAAACCATCACCATAAAATACCCAAAATTTATCCATGGATTATCCCACTTAAAAATGTACTCCAAATATATTCCCACTAATAAAAGTTGTACTATCATTCGGAACGTTGCCCAAATAGTTTTTTTCGGATAATCTTTCTTCACAACTTTATTAATAATATAAATCGAAGGCACAAATAAAATTAGCAAGTATAGTAAGTTGTAATATTTTATATCTATTGTCATAGCTCAATCACCTTGAATCCTGTCATGTCAGAAATATTATCGTGAGTTACCATTATAATTGTCTTGTCTAGTTTTTGCAAGAACCTCACAACTTTTTGTTTCAGCTCTTGGTCGAGTGAAGAAATAGTTTCGTCGAGGAGCAAAATTTCTTTGTCCATGAGAATCGTCATAACAAAAGCCAGCCGTTGTCTCTCTCCTCCAGATAACATCGAAAATTCTTTCTCCAAAATATCCTTGCTCAAATCAAATTCTTCCAAAAGCTCCACAAATTTTTTCAGGTCAAATTTTATGTGTAGATTTCTTTTGTACGAAAAAATTTCGTCTAAAATTTCAGATATTTTTTGATTTTTGAAATAAAGCATCTGCGGAATATATCCGCACTTTGTTCTTATATAATTTATATTTTTTTCGTTCAATAATTTCCCATCAACAAAAATTTCACCAGATTTTATTTTTTGAAATCCCATGATAATTTTTAGGAGTGTACTTTTTCCACGACCAGAAGGTGAACTTATAATTATTTTTTCACCTGTCTCAACTTTCAAATTAAAATTATCAAGTAATATTCTTTCTCCGAATTCCAGCACAATATTTTTTAGCTCAATCATAAATTTATTTTCTCCTAAAATTTTTTCGTAATCATAATTTTTTAGATATATATTTTTTTACACTGTAAAAATCTTTCCTATTCTCAACTCACAAACATTAAGAAGAAATTTTTTCAAAATTTTCCTCACGCATACACCTGTACAATGTCCTATTATAAAAGAATGAATCTTTAATTTTTTTATTTTTCTTATTGTACTCATTAATAAAAAAGGTCGGAAAATTAAACTTCGCGTATGTAGCCCACCAATGAAACAATTTATTTCATTCACAGAAAATTCTTTCTTTGCATACTTTATAATTTTTTCAACTCCTATGTGTGAGCAGCCAGCAACAATATTTATTTTATTATTATCTTTTATTGCCAAAAATATTTCGTGATCAAAATTATCCTCTTTAAAATTTTCTGAGTAAAAATAAAATTTTGATTTTTTATTATTTGGAACACAAAACAAAAAAATATTTTCGCTGATTTCATTTAGCTGATAATTATTTATCGTAATCAAATTTTCATATTTTTTTATTTTAAAAATATCATCCAATGGAATACCTATGTTTTTTTGGAATCCACAACAAAAATAAAATTGGTCAAAACTTTTTTCAGAGACATAGATTTTAGCTTTAGGGAAAGAAGAATAATATGTCAGTCCTCCTAGATGGTCTTTGTGACCATGAGATACAATAACTGCGTCTATCTCATCCAACTTAATCCCAAGTAGCTTTGCATTTTTGATGAACTTATCACTAGCACCTGTATCAAAAATTATTTTTTTATTATTAAACTCAATATATAAGCTTAAACCTTTTTCATTAAAAAACTTTTTATTTCTTTGGTTTTCAATCAGTGGTATTAGTATCATTCTTACTCCTAGTCCACATTTTATTTTCTCCTAAAATTTTTTCTCTCTTAAATTATTTACTAATATTTTAAAATGAATAACCAGCAAACAACTGGAATATTGCTCCTGACCCTTGAGAATTATTTGTAACTATAATTTCTATTGGACCAAAAAAAGTTTGTGCCTCAAGTCCCCCACCATATCCCGCAAATTTTTTATACGCAACAAAATTTTGTGAGCTCGAACTAAAATCTATCAGATCTTTTGTGTAGGCATAATTATATCTGCCTTTTAACCACAAAAAATTCCAAATATTATACTTCATCTCAACTGCTCCAACATAACTTTCTAGAGAATATTTGTCCATGAGTTGAAGTCCATAGAAAGCAAAATTTCTGTGTTGCAAGTCAGTTTGTAGACCACCTATTTTATAAATTTCTTCAATAGGAACATTTTCATTTTCTGGCAAATACCCACCAGTGGTCAAAATAGATAGCGTGAGGCTTTTTGTTATTGGAAAATATAAATTTATCTGCCCGACACCTGCATAAAAATTTATGTTCTTATTATTTTTTGCTAGCACTCCTTCAAGCTGAGCAAGTAAACCAGAAGTTGGAGATATGAAGCTGTCCAAATTATCAAATCTAAAAATTGCCGAATTTCTAAAATATCTAGGCTTCATCTCTACGTCATTCAAAGTTGGGTCGCCACGATAATATGTCATTTCCAAATTTTTTAACCTGCTTTGAAATGATAGCATTGAATAATCTCCAACTCCCATATCAATTGAACCGTGCAAATATATATCCGCATTTTTTATTGTAGCAAATTCATTGCCGTTATTGTCCCTCAAAAACAGCGGAGAACTTTCGTATCCTCCCTTTAAACTCGCATAAATATTTGCCCGTCCAAAATTAAACACCACTGTATCTTTTATGTCTATATCTGGAAATTCTGAAAGAGAAAAAGTAGTTGTGATAATATTTTTTCTTCTTTCAAAAGTTCTGAATACACTGGCAAAATTTAGCTCAAGTCCCAAGTCTGACGAATAATTAAAGCCAAAATTTATCTCGGATTTTTTTGCTTCTGCCACAGTAAAAATTACTTTGTCACCCACAACTTCATAATAAGTTTTCGCTATATATTCCCGTGCGGATATTTTTTGAGCCCAAAGTTCCAGCTCGCTTGTTGTTATATAATTTTTACTTAGATTTTTATTTGAATTTAACGCAATGGAATTATCTTTGAAAACTGCGTGTTTCGGTCGCAAATATTCTATTTGTTTCGCCGTAATTAATTTCGTTCCCCTTATCTCAACTTTATCTATCAAGAAATTTTCATATGCTTCAATTTTTTGCAACTCTTTTTGCTTCTGAAATTTTTTAGGGTTAGAAAGCTTCTTGAAATCTTTCTCAAGTTTTAGAGCTTCTTTTTCTCCTGCAGTAATAAGATCTCCCAAATTTGTGAAGTCAATCATGCCATGAGATTTAACATCTGGAGAAATTAATATATTTGACAAATGCTTGTTGTCCTCCGTTTTTTTGTCCCCGCTATAACTTCCAACCTGAATCACAACGTCCAGCATATTTGAGTTGTCTTTAATTGTACTTGGCGTTGTAATGTCCACGGCAATTATCAAGTCAAGTCCAGCCATAATTGCAAAATCAACTGGCAAATTATTTGTAACTCCACCGTCAATAAAAAAATTATCTCCTTCTTTCACTGGCTCAAAAAATGCTGGTATGGACATACTTTTCAAAGTTCCCATCGCCAAATCTCCACTGGAAATAACAACCTCTTTCCCATTATTCAAATTTGTTGTGATGGCTCTGAAAGGTATCGGCAAGTCGTCAAAGTTTTCTATAAGTTCAGCCTTTGAGAAAATTTTCTTCAATTTAAAATACACATTTTCACCACTCACAACTCCGTTTGGAATCGATGGATAAAAATTATCCTCAAGTTTTAGAGAGAAAGGTGCTTGAAAACTTTCAAATCTCTGGTAAGAATTTTCAAAACTTCTGTCTTTGGAACTCTTCATTAGATTTTGAAAATCGAGCTCATACATAAGTTTTTCTATCTCATCTGGTGAATATCCCAAAGAATACATCGCACCGATAATACTCCCAACACTTGTCCCAACTATCATGTCCACTGGTATTTTATATTGCTCCAAAACTTTTAAGACTCCAATATGAGCAGCCCCCTTTGCTCCACCTCCACTCAAAACCAAACCTATTTTTATTTTTGACGGATCGAAATTTGGTTCATTTATATTTATATTTTTTTTCTGTAAGCCGGCTTTTAATTTCTCCAAAAATTGTTGACGAACTTTTGCCTCTTGAATTTGTTTGTCCAAAGAATTTGAAATATCTTTTATAGAATGTACAGCCGTCGGACTAGGAGTTGCAACTTTTGTTGTAACTTCTTGTGGCTTATTTTCGTCTGCGAAAATTATGGTTGGTGCTGGTGGATGATTTACTTCATCATCAGCTGTAATATTTTGGTCCGAATTATTTTTTACAGAATTTATAGGCTCTGAATTATTTTGAGAAGAAATATTTGCACCAAAAGAAATATTATTAAAAAATAAAACCAGCACAAAAATTATTACCAGCAAAAAGTTTTTGCGGATAATTTTATTCTTCATAAATTTTTTATTCATGATTTTTATTTTCATAATCTTCCTCTTCTTAATTTTCATCTTTATATTTTGTTCTCTCTCCCCCAAAATTAATTATACACAAATAAAAACAGCGTGACAAATTTTATTCAATTCATCTCGCCGTATTTTTTACTAGAACGAAAATTTATATCCGAAATTTAATGCTATCGCAGAATAATCCATGCTAAAAGTTTTTGACTCACTGTTTGCCTTAAGAGTTATGTCTGCTGTGTTGACTTTGTAGCTCACACAAAACAACCAATTTTTATACTCAGTCCCAAGCCCTAGACCATAAAAAAGTCCATCAGCAACATCATAGTTATCATAATAAGTTATGTTGGCAGAATTATTTCCAGTGGTTTCAACAGCAATTTTATCAAAAACAATATTAAAAGAATATCCAAAATATCCTTCGATGTACGGACTAAAATTTCCAAAGTCTCCAATAATATATCTCACCTCAGCATAAACTGGAAATGAATCAAATGAAGGCATAGCTTTTTTAGAACCGTTTGGTAAAGTCACAGTATTTTGATTCAAATGATTTTGCCATAAGTCTATCCCGAACCCAACCTCAACGTATGGATGGATATTATATGTATTTTGAATTTCTAAATTACCGTAATAACCGTCAGAGTTTGTTTCCCCTGTTGATAATTTTGTGCCGTTGTCTGCAGTTACTGGTGTGTATTTTCCGTAAATATCAAAGCTACCTTTTATAGCAAGATGGATTCCTTTAGCATAAGTTACTATTTCTTCCTCTTCATACTCAATAGCTTCATCAGCTTTCGCTTCAACTTTTTTTGCTGCAGGAGATTTTTTTAGATCTGGAGCTTTTTTGGTCTCTGCACCAAAAGTTATAAACGATATGGCAATTAGCCCTAACAAAATTTTTCTCATGAATCCTCCACTATATTTTCAATTTTAATTTGCTTCTTATATTGTACTATGTTCTCACGTAAAGTCAAGAATTTATTTTTACTCTAAACTTGACTTCAAATTTTTTTGAATCTAAATAATATTTTTGAAATTAAATCAGGACACCACATATAATAACTTGACAAACAAAAGAAACAAGGTTATAATTTTTTTGTTGTATTATTTTTACAAAAAATAAAAAAGGAGTGGTTTACATGAAAAAAGTTTTACTGTTAGTAATCTTTGCCGTTATTGCACTTAATTCTTATGCTGCAAAAATAGTTGTTGGTGTTTCTTTGCCAACGCAAAGAGAAGAACGATGGGTAAGAGATAAGAAAACTATGGAAGAGGCTGCTAAAAAACTTGGAATTGATCTTAAGATGCAAGTCTCTGATGCTGATGCAGCTCAACAAGCTCAGCAAGTTGATAACTTATTATCTCAAGGTATTCAAGTTTTAATTCTTGCACCTCATGATGCAAAATCTGCGGCAGCTCTTGCTGATAAAGCGAAAAAAGAAGGCGTTGCTGTTATTTCTTATGACAGACTTATCACTGGTACAAAATCTTTAGACTATTACATTTCTCATGACAATTTTCAAGTTGGTGTTTTGCAAGCAACTTATATCACAAAATTAGTTCCTAAAGGAAACTATATGATATTTGCTGGAGCTCCAACAGATAACAACGCAAAACTTTTTTATGATGGAGCAATGTCTGTAATTGATCCTTTGATTAAAAAAGGAGATATAAAAGTTATAAACGGTAAAGACAGAATGTCTCGTTCAATAGACAACTGGTTACCTTCAAATGCTCAGTCTATGGCTGAAAATATTCTTTCTAAAAATAATAACAAAGTTGACGCAGTTATAGCTCCTAACGATGGAACTGCTGGTGGAATAATAAATGCTCTTTCTGCTCAAGGGCTAAAAGTACCTATTTCTGGTCAAGACTCTGAAGTTGCTGCTATAAAAAGAATTAGAGATGGGCAACAAACTATGACAATATTCAAAAATACAAATGATGTAGCTAAGAAAGCTATTGAGATGGCAAAAGACATTGTTGATAAAAAGAAAATAGTTACCAACAGTGCAGTTGATAACGGATCATTCAATGTTCCTTCAGTTCTTTTAACACCTTCTACAATAGATAAAAGTAATTACAAAAAAGTATTGGTTGATACAGGATACGTTAAGATTAACTAGTTTTCCTGATTGTATATGGTTGAGATAAGGGTGAGAAATAATTTCTCACCTTTATTTTATAAAAGGAGGAAAAGTAGATGTCGGAATATATTTTGGAGATGAAAAATATTATCAAAGAATTTCCAGGAGTAAGAGCACTTGACGGTGTAACTTTCAACGTGAAATCTGGTGAAATTCATTGCTTGGTTGGAGAGAACGGAGCAGGAAAATCTACTTTGATGAAAGTTTTGAGCGGTTTTTATCCGTACGGAGATTACAGAGGGGATATAATTTTTAATGGAACTGTCCAAAAATTCTCAAACATAAAAGACAGTGAGAAAGCTGGTCTTGCAATTATTTATCAAGAACTTGCTCTTGTACCTCAAATGAGTATTTTTGAGAATTTATTTTTGGGTAATGAAATTAGAAAGAATAATATTATAAATTGGAACGAAGCAATAAAACAAGCAAAAATACTTTTGGAAAAAGTTGGATTAAAAGAAAATCCTGAGACAAAAATCGCTGATATAGGAATTGGTAAAAGACAGCTCGTTGAAATTGCGAAGGCTCTCGCAAAAAAAGTCAAACTATTAATTTTGGATGAGCCAACTGCTGCACTTAATGAAGATGACAGTGCAAATCTTTTAAAAATTTTAAAGAATCTAAAAGCTGAAGGTGTTAGCTGCATAATGATTTCTCATAAATTAAATGAAGTCCTTGATATTGCAGATGAAGTTACAGTTTTGAGAGATGGCAAAAGTATTATCTCCATAGATAAAAAAGATAGAACTATTTCAAAGGATGAAATTGTTCGTCATATGGTAGGGAGAGAACTTAACCAATTTTTTCCAGAAAGAAATGTTGAGATTGGAAATATATTTTTCGAGGTAAAAGATTGGAATGTTTATCATCATGAAAATATTAGCCAGCAAGTTTTGAAAGATATTTGTTTTCATGTTAAAACTGGTGAGATAGTTGGTATTGCTGGACTGATGGGTTCTGGAAGGACAGAACTTGCAATGAGTTTGTTTGGAAAATCTTACGGAAATAATATTTGCGGAGAAATTTATTTGGACAAAAATATAATTAGACCAAAAAATCCACGTGAGGCTATTGATTTGGGTTTCTGTTATTTGACTGAAGACAGAAAAGAAAAAGGTCTAATTTTAATTGATGATATCAAGAGAAATATTTCACTACCAAATTTATTGCAGCTAATAAAAGGATTTTTTACTCTAAATGATAATGAAGAAATAAAGCAAGCTGAAAAATATAGAAAATCTATGAAAATAAAAACTCCAAGTATCGAGCAGAAAGTTGGAAACTTAAGTGGTGGAAATCAACAGAAAGTTGCTTTGAGCAAATGGATGCTAGCTGATCCAAAAATTCTTATAGTTGATGAACCCACTCGTGGAATAGATGTTGGTGCAAAATATGAAATCTATACTATCATGAACGAACTCGTAGCACAGGGAAGAGGAATTGTTATGATATCTTCTGAGCTACCAGAAATTTTGGGTATGAGTGACAGGATTTATGTTATGCACGAAGGACGTCTCGTAAAAGAGCTTCAAAAAAATGAAGCCACGCAAGAAATAATTATGACTTATGCAACAGGGCAAGGAGGGAATTAAATGGAAAAGCAAGAGAATTATCTTGTGCAACTTTTGAAAGGGAACGTTCGTCAGTATGGAATGTTTATTGCACTAATCGTTATAATGGGTGTCTTTCAATTTTTAACTGACGGAATATTTTTGACACCAAGAAATATTACAAACTTATTTTTACAAACTTCATACATATCGGTCTTAGCCATTGGAATGGTTTTAGTTATTGTGGCAGGTCATATTGATTTGTCAGTTGGTTCTATCGCGGCATTTACAGGAGCTATATCTGCAATTTTACAAGTGAACAATAATTTTGGGACAATTCCAACTATTATTATTACATTAATTTGTGGAGCAGCAATAGGATTTTGGCAAGGGTTTTGGATAGCATACAAAAAAATTCCTGCCTTCATAGTAACTCTTGCAGGCATGTTGGTATTTCGGGGAGCAGTAATTTGGATTACACAAGGGGCAACTATTGCTCCATATCAAGATTCATTCAAAGCTATTGGTCAAGGATTTATTCCCGCAGTTTTTACTTTTGAAAAATTTGATGGGACAGCTTTTATCCTTTTCATAATTTCAATGGTTGCTTTTATTTTTACTGAGATTAAAAAGAGAATAGAACGAATAAAATATGATTTTGCAGTTTTACCTATGCCATACTTTATTGGAAAAATAATTGCTATATCAATTTTGATAGCATTTTTCTTCAGAAGTATGGTTGCATATCGAGGAGTGCCATACTCAGCATTAATAGTTGTAGTTTTAGTTTTAGTTTTTACATTTATCAGCAACAAAACTATAACAGGGCGACACATCTATGCCATCGGTGGAAATCTTGAGGCTGCAAAACTTTCTGGTATTAATGTCAAAAAAACTTTACTAAAAGTTTTTGTTGCTATGGGACTTCTTGCTTCATTATCAGGATTAATTTTCTCGGCAAGACTTGACTCAGCTGCTCCATCAGCAGGAAATTTATTTGAGCTAGATGCAATTGCCGCTGCATTTATTGGTGGAGCTTCCGCTACTGGTGGAGTTGGAACAGTTATAGGTGCAATTGTTGGTGGACTTGTAATGGCATCAATAAATAATGGGATGTCTCTAATGAATGTCGATAGCTCTTATCAATATGTTATAAAGGGACTTGTACTTTTAATGGCAGTTTGGTTTGATATTTCAACTAGAAATAAAAAATAATAAATAAAATATAAGAAGCAAAAAATATTTTAGATATAAAATTTTGTCAAAATAAAAATCTCAGCCTGTAAAATTCAGACTGAGATTTTTTTAATCTAATTTTTTTCTTCTTCTTTTAATTTCTCAATAATTTTTTGCATATCGAAATGCTTTTTGCCATACTTGAACTCTTCCATTATTCTGCAAACTTCGACTAAGCTCTTACTTTGAAGTTTTATCTCAGAGTGAACATTTGGATTGAATTTATATTTTCTCTTCATATACTCGACATAAATATCATAAAATTTGTCTGGATTTTTTTCTAGCTCAAGCTCAGACATTTTTCCTGATATTTTTTTTATCAAGAATTTTTGACGCACAAAATAAAATATAGCTCCTAGCAAAATAATTCCAAGTAAAATTGATACTAGAATTTTTGCTTTGCTAACTCCAGTTATTTTTTTATCTTCTTGCACGAAAGTCACGTTTGATTCTTCTGGAGTTATTGGTGCCACCTGATTACTCTGGGCATATTCAACAGCATTACTAGAATTTTTTAGTCCACTAACAATTCCTACAACATTTATTGTAGCACCAGAAATTATTTTCTCTTCATAGCGTCTAGTTGCAGGATTAAAATATCCGATTTTTTGATCAGGTATTGTCATCTTGCCATTAACTTTTGGCACAAAAGCTATCTCAAAATTTTTCTCAGAAAAAATCTGGTTATTTTTTATCTCAGTTTTTGTGTCTCCAGCACTTTCAAACACATTATAATTTTGGTTGCTCAAATATCCAAACTTATCGATATTATCCACATTAACATTTCCGTATAGGCGAATATTTAGAGTTACAGTTTCACCGAGCTTAATTTCTTTGCTTGACCATGAAGAACTAGCTTGAAGTTGACCAACAATATCCCTGAAAGAATTTGGTCGCCCTGCAGGTAGAGGCAAAATTTTTATCTCAAGTCCTTCTCCACCAATATTTAAATATCCTCCTGGAGTTCCAATTTCCACTGACGAAGTCTGAATGGTTTTGTTCCCGCTGGAGTTTGCTTGAATTATTCCTTTGTAAAGGGATAAAATTATTGCACGCTGACCTTTATAACTGTTTCCAATTTCTTTCAAATTATTGCCGCCAGAATATTCAGTCAAATCAATAGATGATATATCATCAAAGTCTGTTGTGCTTTTTCTCGACAAAGTATTTAGTGGTTGTAATAAAACTGCCTCCTCAGAGTAAATAACTTTCTGCCCAAAATAAATTTGGTTGCTCGAAAATTTTGGAAGGATAAAATAATTATAACGAGTTGGTGGGTCTCCGTAATCATAATTTCCTTGTGGTACTTTTATAGGTCGAGAATTATTTGTAAGTTGCTTTACCAAATCATATGGATCTGGTTGTCCACTATTTTGTTGGCTACTTGGTTTTCTATTCCCGATACCCTTATTAATTTTTATGTTTACTGCTTGTGAAACTTCTCCACCAGCTTTTGCCTGCAAAGAAATATTACCATCAGATTTTGGTTTCAAAATAAAAGTCTCAGTATGAGTTTTTTTCGTCTGAATATTTACAATCATGATGCTCTGACTTGTTGCAGTGGACAATATATCAAATTTTTCTATCCCGTCAAGTTTGTAATTTTTCGGTTCTACATTTTCGAAGCTAACTTCAACGGTCAAAGTTTCGTTCATAAAGACATCTGTCTTATCAACACGAATTCTTATTGTTGAAAATGTCACGCTAAAAATCAGCAAAAAAATTATAATAATGTAAAATTTTCTCATTGCATATTACCCCTTACCATTGATTAGAATCTTTCGGCACACTCTTATTGATTACTTGCACCTTCAAATTTTCTTTAAAAGATTTTGCCTCTTTGCCTTCAAGTTGCTTGAGTACAAAATTCATCTCCTCTTTTTTCTGATCAGCTTCCTTCTGCTCTTTTGCACTTGGAGCTTTGCTTTGCTCTAAAGGTGGTTTTTGTTCTCCGTCATTATTTTGAGGCTGATTTTGTTGCTGTTGATTTTTCTGGTTATTTTTATTTTTTTCATCATTATTATTTGGGTCCTGTTTATTATCCTGATTTTGTTGTTGCTGATTTTTTTGGTCTTGATTATTTTTATCTTGATTTTTATCTTGATTTTTATTTTGGTTTTTATTTTGGTTTTTGTCTTGATTTTTTTGTTGGTCTTTATTTTGGTTCTGTTTATTTTTTTTATCTTTTTTATCTTGACTCTTTTGCTTTTGCAAAACTATTTCATAGTTCTTTTTTATGTTAATATCATCACTGGTTTTTAGAGCTAGCTTATAATTTTCAAGAGCTTTTTCGTACAAATCTCCGCCGTCATTATTAAAATCCTCAATTCCTGCTTCAAGCCCTTCATTAAATTTCACTTCAGAATTTCCATTGATAAAATTCTCGCTAGTCTCTGTGCTAACTATTTTCATATAATTTTTTTTAGCGTAATTATTTTTTATAATATTACTCAAAATTTTATCTTTATTTTTACTAGTCGCCAAAACTTTTTGGTAAAAACTTTCTCCATTATCATATGAGACTTTGTTGGTGAAATAATTTCCTAGCCCAACATAAACAAATTCTTTGCAACTTCTGAAAGATAAAATTAAAATCAAAATAGCCACCAGCAAAATTATATAACCACTAATTTTTTTGTTCATTTTTTCCACCTCTCAAAAAAATTGCCAGTAATATAAAAATCAACCCTAAAAACAGTGGGTACTGAAAATATTTTTTGTAAGTCCGAATTTTCTCAAGTCTAGTTATATCTTTTTCAAATTTCATAATTGCTCGCACAAAATTTCCGCTCGTATCTGACAAATTATTAACTTCATAATATCCTGAATCAGCAATAGACTCGAGAATTTTTGAGTTCAGCTGACTTATTACTGTTTTATTTTGACGATCTTTTATGAACCCAACTTTCCGACCGTCATTATAAAGTGGAACGACTGACCCCTGCTCTGTTCCTATCCCAACAGCAAAAACTTTTAAGTCTCGCGTGCTTAAATATTTTTTTATCTCATTATTTTCTTCCCCACCATCAGAAATTATAAGAACAACTTTATTCTTGCTCTCTGTTTCATCAAAAGATTGCTCTGCAAGTTGGATAGCCGACAACAAATTTGTCCCGCCTCCAGAAATTAGAGTAGCGTCTATGCTGTTCAAGTAACTTCTTGCAATGGAATAATCTTGAGTCAGAGGCAACTGCACATAAGCACTATCAGAAAAAGGTATGAAACCTATTCTGTCTCCGCCCAAATTATTCAGAACTTTTTCTATCGTGGCTTTTCCTCGTGCAAGTCTGTTTGGATAAACATCTTCCGCCATCATGGAATTTGAAATATCTATAATTACATAAATATCTAGCCCTCTTATTTCTGCATCACGTTCTTTATCAAGTTTTTGAGGTCCAAGCAAAGCTATAAAAATAAAAATAGCTCCCAACAAAAAAAACACGAGTTTT
>JBOFDW010000071.1:0-6143 GCA_051647385.1 Fusobacteriaceae bacterium | reverse complement strand
AGCCTGACAGATGGTCTCCTCTTCACTCCAACATGCTCGCTGCAGATATAGAAGTGCTAAAAGTTTTGCTAGATAACAAAGCCGACCCCAATATTTTAAATGATGACGGCAGGACGCCTTTAAGTGTTGCCGCTGAAATCGGTGACATAAGGCTTGTAAAAATTCTGCTGGAATATAAAGCTGACCCAAATATTGCTGACCCTAACGGAAGTTCACCTTTGGAATACGCTGTGAGATATAGCGAAAATATTGAACTATTAAAATTGCTTTTGTTCAGTGGTGCGAATCCAAATGTGCAGAATGATCAGGGAGAAACTCCGCTCATGATTGCAAAAACAATAAAGCAAGACGGTAAAATTATTGCGAAAATATTAATAGAGTATGGGGCGACGAAATAAAATTTGGAGGAGAAATTTAAAAGATTTATGAGGGCTTATCGCTCGCCCTCAAATTCCTTCTCTGGAAATTTTGAGCTGACCAAAAAAATTGGTTGGCTTTTTTATTTTCAAATATTTTCATAAAACTTTTCACATAAAACAAAAAATGATATATAATGTGATGAGAAGAAAAATTTTAGCTTGCGGTTAGCGAGGAGGAATATATGTATACGGCGACGATTATTTGCTTGAGCGACAAGGGTTCACGGGGGGAAAGGGAAGACAAGAGCACTGGTGTCATAGAAAAAATTTTGCTTGAGCATGGATTTGACGTGAAGGAAAAAATTTTGATACCTGACGATTTAGAGCTTATAAGTTCCGTACTGAAAAAAGTTGCGGACGAGCAAAACATAAATTTTGTGGTGACAACTGGTGGGACAGGTCTTTCAAGTCGGGATAATACTCCAGAGGCTACGAAACAGATTTTGACACGAGAAATTCCAGGGATAGCGGAGGCTATTCGGGCTTACTCAATGCAACTTACAAAGAGGGCGATGTTGTCTCGTGGCGTGTCTGGAGTTCGAGGTGAAACTTTGATTGTTAATTTACCAGGGAGTCCAAAGGCTGTTGAAGAAACTTTGACCTTTATCGTGGAAGAAATTAAGCACGGGATAGATTTAATCATCAAGGGGTCTCAAGATTGTGCTCGAACTTAGGAGTGACAGAATGAAAAGCTGCGAGATTTTTCAAGTGGAAAAAGGCGACGTGATAACTGTGACTGGTGGAGGAGGAAAGACGAGCCTGATTTTTAAGCTCGCCGATGAACTCAAAAGTCTGGGAAATGTTTTGGTCACCACGACAACGAAACTTTTTATACCCGAGCCATCACAGTATGAGAGAATTTTTTTGGCTGGAAATATTGAGGCAAGTTTTATTGGTCATAATTCTAACGTAGATATTTTTGGTTCTAAGATAGAAAAAGATCGTGACAAATTTTTCGGGGTCAGTGAAGATGAGCTTAGAAAATTTTTGGACGAGTCCAATAAGAAGTATGATTTTGTTTTGATTGAAGGGGACGGGTCTAGGAGGAAGCCAATAAAATTTTGGGCTGAGCACGAACCTGTTATACCAAGTTTCACCACGAAAATAATTGGTGTGGCAAATATAAATGCTTTGGGAAAAAATATTTGCGATGTTGTTCACCGAGGAGAATTTTTTTGCAAAAAATTTGGGTGCAATATTCAGGACGATATTTTCGATGAAAATTTTATGTGCAAGCATTTGACGAACAAAGATTTTTTTGGAGAATATTTTGCCAGCAAAAAAATTAAGCGATATATATTTTTAAACGGAATAGAAAGTCTAGAGAGATTTTCTGCTTCCATGAAAATTGGAAAAAATCTTGAGCAAGAAAATTTCAGATTAATTTTAGGGTCAATTCAGCGAGAAGAATTTTACCAGTACAAAAATATTGCGGCAATAATTATGGCGTCTGGATTTTCAAAAAGATTTGCCTCAAGCGAAAAAAATTCTGAGAACTTTGAAGAAAATAATAAAAATAAGCTTCTTGAAAAATTTGAGGGAGAAACTTTTATTGAGAAAATTTTGGACAAAGTTGATAGAATAGAATTTGCAGAAAAAATTTTGGTAACGAGAAAAGAAGTTTTAGAAAAATTAATCGAAAAAAATATAGAGAGCAAAAATTTTCAAGAGAAAATTAAGAGCTTTAAAATTATTGAAAATAAAAATGCGGTCAAGGGACAAAGTGAATCGATAAAACTTGGTGTTCTTGCCACAGAAAATTTTGAGCAAGAAAAAAAAATTCACGAAAAAAATATTGAGCCAAAAGATGAAAGAGATTACATGTTTTTTCCAAGCGACCAAATATTTTTGACACGGGAAATAATTCTGAAAATAATTTTTGAGCACATGAAAAACGGCGGTAAAAATATTTCACGACCAAATGTACGAGGCGAAAATTTTTCTCCAGTAATTTTTCCACATAAGTTTCGAGATGAATTATTAAATCTCAGTGGAGATAACGGTGGCAAAATAATTTTGCAAAATCAAGATCAAGAGAAAAAAATTCACGAGATTTATTTTTACGATGAAAAATATTTTAAAGATATTGACACGAGAGCCGAGCTGGATTATTTTTTGGAGAGAGGGAGTCAAGTGAACGAGAAAAATCAGGAACAAAAAATCAGCAGAATAAAAACAGTGGCAATAAGAAGCGGCGGAGATTTGGCGAGCGGAGTCATCAACAGATTGGCTCAAGCAGGATTTGCTGTTATTGTCCTTGAGATTGAGCGACCGACTTTTGTTAGACGTACGGTAAGTTACGGCTCAGTTTTGTATCACCCGCAAAAAGATTTTGAGCTGGAAGGTCTCCGTTCAGTTTGTGTTGACATGAAAAATAGTTATGAAATTATAGTAAAAAATATGCTTGGAATTATTGCTGATAAAAAAATTCCGGTATTGGTTGACCCTGACATGAAACTTTTGGAAAAGTTTTTGAAGGATTATGAGCTAAATAAAAATTTGGACTTCGTGGTACTTGTTGACGCAATTTTGGCTAAGAAAAATCTTGGGACAAAAAAAGGTCTGGTAAAAACTACCATCGGACTTGGACCTGGATTTTCTGCTGGTGATGACGTGGACTTTGTCATTGAAACTAAGCGTGGGCATAATCTCGGGCGAGTTATAAAAAAAGGTGAGGCTGCTCCCAACACAGGAATACCGGGTGAGATTGGCGGAGTTGGTCTTGACCGTGTGGTGTATTCTCCTGTTGCAGGAAAAATTGAAATCATAAAAGATATTGGCACGATAGTGAATCAAGGAGAAATTATTGCCAACATAATTACGCCGCGGTCAAAAGTTGGAGTTGGGGCAACAATAGACGGACTTTTGCGTGGGATGTTAAATGACGGGCTGGAAATTCCTGCAAAATTTAAGATGGCGGATATTGACCCAAGAGTTAGCGAGCAGGAAAATTGTTTTACAATATCGGATAAGGCGCGGGCAATTGCTGGTGGAGTTTTGGAAGTTGTGACTCGAGCTGTCATGGAAGATGAGGCGAAAAAAAATGAAAGATAAATTTGGGCGAATGATAGATTATTTGAGAATTTCTCTCACAGAAAATTGCAACGTGCGATGTCTTTATTGCATGCCAGACTGGAATCAGTCCGAAATACAATCCAACGAGAAAATTTTATCAGCAAGTGAAGTCATAGAAATATCAAAAATGTTTGCTGAGCTTGGCATAAAAAAAATCAGGCTCACAGGTGGCGAACCTCTTGTGAGAAAAGATTTGACAGAAATTATTGCTGGCATAAAAAATATTGAGAGCATAAAAGAAATCTGTCTCACTACCAACGGGATTTTGTTGGATGATAAAATTCTTGAGCTAAAAAATGCTGGACTAAACAGAGTGAACATAAGTTTGGACACCATGGACGGCGAAGAGTACAAAAAAATTACTCGAGGTGGAGACATCAGCAAAGTTTTGAACGCAATAAAAAAATGTGTGGCTTTGGATATTCCCGTGAAAATAAATGCCGTGATTACAAATATTCAGGATAGCGACTCGATAAAAAATTTGGCGGAAATTTCTGTCGGTGAAAAAATCGATGTGAGATTTATCGAGCTCATGCCAATTGGCTACGGAAAAAACTTGAAAGGATTTACAGGGCAAGAAATTGTTGACATACTCGAGAAAAATTACGAGCTAGAAAATTTATACGAGTTTGAAGGTACAAGTAAATATTACCAGATAAAAAATGCCAAAGGAAGAATCGGTGTCATAAATCCCATGAGCGATTGTTTTTGTGACACGTGCAACCGTGTGAGAATTACTTCTGAGGGTGGACTAAAAAGTTGCCTCAGCACGAAAGAGGATTTCAACCTTCGGGATTTGCTCAAGAAAAATATTAGCCCAGATGAGAAGAAGGAAATTATTATGGCGGCACTTTTCAACAAAAAAGCTAAGAGTGGATTTGGTGGGGCAGATTCTGAAAATAAAACTATGAACAAGATAGGTGGGTAAAATATTTGCAAAGAAAAAAAGCTAGGCTGAAATTTTAGCCTAGCTTTTTTATAATATTTAGTCTCCCAAAATTCTGTCAGCTGCTCGCTGAGAATTTTTTTGATTATCACTTGGAAGAGTCTGCTCTATTTTTTTTGCTTCATTTGTAAATCCTATAACACCTGCTATCCCATCAGAATACTTTTCATTTTTTTCCAGCACAAGTTTTCCACTACGTAGTAAGAAAGTTCTTCCAAAAGGATTTATAAGACCAGTGTCATTATCAAGTGTCTGCTCGGTTAGTGCACCTGAGGAAATATTTTGGTCTATGAAAGTGAATCGCTCTGGTTTGTAAAGTCCACGTCCAATAAGTGTCTGGTAAAAATCTCGCCACACAGGAGCAGGTCCGCTTCCTCCAGTAATATTTCCGTCGATGGGAACATTGTCGTCATAGCCCATATAAATTGCTGTGACATATGTTGGTGTAATCCCAGCATACCAAACAGTTCTGTTCTCATTTGTCGTACCAGTTTTTCCACCTTGAGCAATAGTTCCTCCGTCCATACCTCGAACCCTTGACCCCGATGAAGTCCCAAATCTAACCGAACTTTGCATCATATAATTCATGAGGGAAATATCTATTGAGTCATAAATTTTCTGCTTCTTAATTTCTGCCGTGTATAAAATATTTCCGTACTTATCCTCTATCCTAGAAATAAATATCGGCTTCACTGCGTAACCACCGTTGGCAAAAACTGCGTAAGCTTGAGCCACTTGAAGAGGAGTCCCCTCGTAAGAACCAAGAGCTGCAGTGTAATCTTGCGGTGGATTAAATCCTACCTCAAAATTTTTAATAGTTTCGCGAAGAGCACTTAGACCAACGCTCTGCAAAAGTTTTATCGAAACCATGTTTAGAGATTTATCAAGTGCGTTAAGAAGAGTTGTCCGACCATAATATTTGTCTCCATAATTTTCTGGACTCCAATCTTCGAATAACATTTTCTCATCGTCTATAACGCTGTTAGTCTCGAACCCTTTTAAGAGTGCGGTAAAATAAAGTATAGCTTTGCTCGCTGAGCCAAGTTGACGTCTTGCCATTGTTGAACGGTTAAAATTTCCTGTACTGAAATTTATTCCACCGTTTACCGCAACAACTTCACCAGTGAGTGCGTTCATGGTAACCATTCCAAGCTCAAGTCCAGGCTTGGCTTTTATCACCCAGTTTTGTGCGGCAGTTTCTTTTGCGGCTTTTTGATATTCAAGGTCAAGGGTAGAATAAATTTTTAGCCCGCCTGTATAAATATCATTATCCGAAAACATTCTTTCACCAGTATCATCAAGTTTTGTTCTCAAGAAATCATAAACTATGTCTGTGAAATCAGGCACAGAACTTTCAGTCCGTTGCTCACGGTCATAAATTATAGTTTGCTCATCGTTGGAAACCATAGCAATATTTTCTGTCAAGTTCTTATCTTTTTCTTTGGTCTTGTCTTCTGCAAGATTAGGTTTCACAGTTGGTACATAATAAAATTTGTGAGCGAGAGCTTTCTCGTACTCTTCTCTTGTGATATATTTTTCGTCGTACATAAATTTCATTATGAGACGAGCTCTACTCAAAGTTACGTCCAAATATTTTCGTGGATTATATTTTTCAGGTCGATTTGGAATGGCAGCTAAAAGTGCCGCCTCAGCAACATTTATTTCGCTTAATTCTTTTCTGAAAAAATTTCGTGTAGCAGATT
>JBOFDW010000070.1:0-26885 GCA_051647385.1 Fusobacteriaceae bacterium | reverse complement strand
CCATATTATTTTATGGCTGAAAATTTTTTTAAAGGGGGTATATGAATTGAAAAAACGCTATATTCCCTTACAAACCTTTTAATATGGTGGCTTGCTTGCATTACACAAATCTTACAAACGAGGAAATATTCTTACAACTTATAAAAATTGCACATGATAAGATATTTTTTAGCAAAAGAAAAAATCCCTAAGGTGACAAAAATATTTTGTCATTATTTTGTCATCGAATTGTCATCATTTTTTCCTTTATGATTACTGGGTTGTCATCATTGTCATCACTTTTTTAGGGTGTAGTCCCTCCACAAAATATTTTGGTGCTAAATATTTTTAGGTTAAAATTTTTTTAGGGGGTATCTGATTTGAAAAAAACAGCAAAACCGATGACAATTCATAAGCAGTAGGGGATGGACTCAGTTACAAAAAAATGACAAGCGATGACATTCATAAAAAATGCGAGTGAGAAAGTTTTACAGAAAGTTTTTATCAGGTGTGATATAATATTATATACAAATTTTTTGTGGGAGGTTTTTTTAATTGAAAACTGTTGAGGAGAATAAAAAAAGATACAAGACACTTAAAGTCGATTCACGTGGAGAAGATAAACTTGATGGCTCCCATACAAAAATAGCGAAAGAAATTTCTGCGTGTATAAAAGACAATGATATAAAAATTATTGGGCTTGAGGGTGAGTGGGGAAGCGGAAAGTCTAACGTAATAGAAATTATGAAGAAAAATTTTTTGACTGCAGAAAAAAAATATTATTTTTTTACGTTCGACACATGGGGTCATCAAGAAGATTTGCAGAGAAGAGCATTTTTGCAAGAGCTCATAGAAGATTTGGTTGAAAAAAAGTTTATAAAAGAAGAATGGAAGACTAAAAAATTAGAAGATATCTTATCAAATAAAACTTTGACAAAAACAAAAGAACTTCTTCAGTTAAGCAAGACTGTCATAATAATTGCCATAATTTTATTTTTTAATAAAGTTTTTAGCTATGCACCAGACAGATGGCTTCGTTTTGAATCTGTTGCAAATTTTTGCTCAACATTTCCTATGTTTTTGAAAAATATTTTAATTGGTCTTGAAATTTTTATAGAAAAAAATCCAGTTTTATTTTTAGCTTCTTCTCTTTGGATTATTCTCCCGTGCATGAGGAAAAAATTAAATCTTGCTGAATTGTTTAATGTTTTTACTGGTAAAATTTCAGCGACAAATCTTGAAGTTTCAACTTTATACCTTGAACCTTCGATTAATGATTTCAAAGATTGGATGGAAAAACTATCTAAAGTGCTAAACCCTGAAAATATAAAATCGGAAGAAGAAAAAGTCAAGTTAGTAATCGTCTTTGACAATATGGACAGACTGCCACCTGAAAAAGTAAAAGAAATCTGGTCTTTAGTACATACATTCTTTGCTGAAAAAACTTACGATAAAATTTGGGTGCTTGTCCCTTTTTCTGCTAGTCATCTCAAAAAGGCGTTTGACTCTGATGATGAAAAGACTGAAGATAATTCACAAGGATTTGTAAACAAAACTTTTCCGATAGTGTACAGAGTTACACCTCCGATTTTAAAATCGTGGAAGGATTTTTTCAGAGATCGTTTCATTGAGATATTTGAAAGTGATTTTGAGAATAATTTTGATAGGATAGAGGTTATCTACAATTATTTAGAAACAAATAAGACCCCTCGAAATATAATTTTGTTCATAAATAAATTGGCAACACTCAAAAATCTTTACCATGAAATTGATTTTGATATTATTACTTATTATATTTTGAAAAAAGATGTTATCGATGAAGGTGCTCTTTTGAACAAAAATGATAAGTGTAAGGATGTGTTTAAATTTTTTGATGGACGATTTCACTTTGGAAATCTTGCAGCTCTTTATTTTGGGACTACAAAAGAAAATGCTACCCATATTTTGCTAGAGAGTGAAATTAACTCAGCTTTTTCAGAAGGAGATTTTAAAAGTTTGGAAAAAATAAAAGATTTTCCTGGGTTTTACCATGTACTAAAAAACATTATCATTTACCAATTGAAAAATCCTGACAAAGCGGTTATTGCCATGAAATATTTTGATGCAGTTGAGCCTTATAAAACTATTTTCATAAAATTGAAAGATAGTATTCTTGGTAAAAATTTTCTTAATAAAAATATCACTTTTGAAGAATATCACAAAATTTTAATTGATAAATTTCCAGAATGTGAAGAAGAAATTTTGAGAAAAGTTTTGTCTGTTCCATTTGAAAATAAAGATGCTGGAGCAAGTCTCATCATAGAAACTATCTTCAATAAAATTTTTGAGGTGGAAAGTTTTTTAGTGGAAAGTTTTTCAAAATTTAATATCACAGATTTATTGCCAGAAAATAAAGTTTCAACTATTTTTTTTATTAATTTTATTTTTGCAGCGGAAAAACTAAACAACAATTCTAACGGAGAATTTTTAAACCACAAATATAAAATAAAAACTGCCCAAGATCTTCTTGAACATCATCTTATGTCTGGTTTGACTTCATACAACTATCAATATGATAGAGAAGGTATGGCGAAATACATTCAGACCTGTAATAAAATAATAGTGAATGTTGACTATAACTTTGATAGATTAAAAGATGAAATCAAAAAATATACTCCAAGATAACCCCCAAACAAAAAACCAGCTTGCTCTTACTTAATAGTAATTTCAAGCTGGTCTTATTTTTTCCTATTTAAATTCTTCTCGAATAATATTTAGCCAATTTTTTATTCTTTCAGGAGTTTCATCATCATCGTTAGACTCGTCAAGAGCCAGACCAACAAACTGTCCGTCAATTTCTGCGTTTGATTCTTGATGCTTATAACCTTCGCTGGATGTGAACCCTACAACTTTCGCCCCACATTTTATAACTGCGTCATATAAATATCGCATACCTCCAACAAAACTTTCGCCAAATGCCAGCTGATTTCCCAGCCCAACAATTCCTACTATTTTACCAGACAAATTTAACCCCGCAAGTTTCTCCATAACATCTTGCCACATTGGTGGAAGTTCCCCCACTCCGTCTGATGGCGTTACAAGAATCAAGTTCTCATATTTGTCCAGCCCATCAATTCCATCTGCAACATTTCGCACATCAAATTCTATATCGCCCAAGAAAAATTCTATCTCCTCTACTATTCCAGCAGTTTTACCTGTTGTTGTTCCATAAAATATACCTACTTTATTCATAAAAATTACCGTCTCCTTATTTAAAGCTATCAAAAATTCTAGTATCGGAAAGCACTCTGCCTTTGACCTAGTATATATTTTTTTTTTAGACTTGTCAAGAGGCTTGACTTATTCCATAAAATCGTATTATAATAAAGTTTGGAAATAAAAAAATGAGATGCCCTTCCATCTCCAAAAAACTAGGACAACAGGAGTACTTTTATGAACTTTTTTTTCAACAATTTTCACAACGAGAAACTTTGGCTACTAATGTTAGTGGCAAATTTTTCATTCATTATGTTTGTTTACGCCAAATTTGGCAAAGTTGGACTCTACGTTTGGGTTCCAATATCAACTATTCTTGCTAATATTCAGGTAATAATTTTAGTAGAATTGTTTGGAATGAGTGCTACGCTTGGAAATATATTATATGCTGGCGGATTTTTGGTCACGGATATTCTATCGGAAAATTATGGCGACAAAGAGGCTCGTGAAGCTGTCAAGCTTGGATTTTTTTCCATGGTGGCAATGACTGTTATTATGAAGGTCGCAATTTCTTTTGCTCCATCGGCTGATGGTCTTAAAAATCTTGAGAGTGTGAAATTTATATTTGATTTTATGCCGAGACTTCTGGTGGCTGGTCTTATTGCATACGGAATTTCTCAGACTCATGACATTTGGGCGTATAAATTTTGGTATAAAATGTTTCCAGCTGTGAAACATATTTGGATACGAAACAATTTCAGTACGGTTGTTAGCCAAATTATTGACTCGTTCATATTTGTAACTGTTGCTTTTTATGGAGTTTTTCCATTTGATGTTCTTGTGAAAATTTTCGTGAGCACTTACGTTATAAAATTTATGGTGGCACTTTTAGATACACCATTCATATATCTTGCCAGTTATTTAAAGAGGGCAAATAAAGTTCGAGAAATTTAAAAGATTCTTGATGGCTTATCGTTCGCCCTCAAACTCCTTCTCTAAAATTTTGGTAATATTAATATTAAAACTTAGCCTATAAATTATGAAGATTTTCAAAGGAGAAACTTTATGAAGTATGTCGTTGATGAAAAATATTCAGGTGCACGTGTGGACAGAGTCCTTAGAAATATTCTTTGTAACACTCCACTGTCAGAAATTTTCAAGGGTATTCGTACAGGCAAGATAAAACTCAACGATAAGAAGACAAAAGAAAATTCTAGGGTAGAACTCGGCGACACATTTGAAATAGATTCTTCTCTTGTTAGCAATTTTCAGGACAAATATTATCAAGATAATAATTCCAGCGAGAAAAAAATCGAGCTTACTAATGCAGAAATTTTGCGTATAAAAAACTCTATAATTTATGAAGATGATAAAGTTCTTATTATAAATAAAGAGTCTGGGCTTGTTATGCACAAAGGTTCCAACCACGAATATGGTCTCACTGAGATGTTGAAGCAAATTCTTGACAGTGAAGATTTTACTTTTGTGAACAGAATCGACAAAAATACATCTGGACTTGTAATAGGTGCTAAGACTTTACCAGTGGCACGTGAGCTCTCTGAAGAGTTACGTGAAAATAATATCATAAAAAAATACTATATTTTGGTTGAAGGTAAAGTTTTGAGAGAAAATTTCAAGATAAAAAGTTACCTAAAAAAAATCGAAACTGGGGTTGTTGAGCTTGATTCCTACGACAAAGACGCCAAAGAATGTGTGAGCTACTTCAAAGTTTTGCAGAAAGTTGCAGGAGATAAAACTCTTTTGGTTGGGGAACTTGGAAGCGGTCGTACACATCAACTTCGTGTGCAACTTTCAAATATTGGTCATCCAATTGTTGGTGACATAAAATATGGGGCGAAAAAAAATGCCAAAAGAATGATGTTACATTCCTTTTACCTTGAAATCCAAAAATATAATTTAAAATTTGAGTTACCACTTCCAGCTGATTTTATGGTATAATTTACACGTGAAATTTTAAGAAAAAATATAAGCAAGAAATTTATTTCAGAAAAGTTTTATTGAAAGGCATAAAATATGAAGATTTTAATAATTGGAGACATCGTTGGTAGCTGCGGACGAGACGCACTCATGAATTATCTCCCGAAAGTTAGAAAAAAATACGACTTTATAATCGTGAACGGAGAAAACTCCGCTGCAGGAAAAGGTATCACACCGAAAATTGCCGACGAATTTTTTGAGGCAGGAGTTGATGTAATCACAGGTGGAAATCACATCTGGGACAAAAAAGAAATCTATTCTTATTTGGAAAATTCCGACAGACTTTTGCGTCCAGCAAATTACCCTCCACATACTATTGGCGTTGGTCATTGTGTAAAAGAGACTAAGAACAAAAAAAAAATAGCAGTAATTTCTTTGCAGGGCAGAGTTTTTATGAACGACCTTTTGGATTGTCCTTTCAGAACTGGTCTTGAAATTATAGACAAGCTAAAAAAACAAACTAGATTCATCATCGTGGATTTTCATGCAGAGGCTTCATCTGAAAAAATTTCACTTGGTAGATATTTAGACGGTAAAATTTCTTTTTTGTTTGGCACTCACACTCATGTTCAGACTGCTGATGAAAAGATTTTACCTGAAGGAACAGGATATATAACTGACGTTGGTATGACTGGATCTGATAACGGAGTCATTGGAATGGAAGCTGAAGGAGTTATTCCAAGATTTGTTACAGCTTTACCGGGAAAATTTGAGCCAGCAGAAGGTAATGTTCGGCTAAACGGAGTCAGTGTAGAACTTTGCGATGAGACGGCAGAGTGCATAAAAATTGAGCGAATAAATATCGGTGACGCCGACTTGAATTATTAAAAAGGCTTTTGTGCGGAGGATTAATTAAGATGAAAATCTGTGAAGTAAGAATTGTCTTCGAGAGCGAAAATATTCAGAAGACAAGAGAAGAAATATCCGAAATACTTTATGGATTTGGTGCTACTGGTCTAAAAATTTCTGAGCCTATAAAAAATCTCAATCCTCTTGACTACTACAAGAATCCTGAAAAGTTTTTTGAGGTTGAAGATGCTGTGTCAGCTTATTTTCCAGACAATATTTTTTCTGAGAAGAGAAATATTGCAATACAAAATAGTATATCAGAATTTTTTAGAGATAGAGAAGACTTGATTTATGATATAAATTTTTATTATTATGAAGAAGAAGACTATCAAAATGCTTGGAAAAATTATTTGTTTCCAGAAAAAATCAGCGATAAGTTTGTTGTCAAACCAACTTGGCGGACTTATGAACCTGAGCCTGATGAAATTGTAATTGAGCTTGACCCTGGTCGAGCATTTGGGACTGGTTCTCATGCAACAACTTCTCTTTGCGTAAAACTTATGGAGAAGAATATTTCCGAGCTGAAAAATTCTTGTGTGCTTGATGTTGGAACTGGTTCTGGCATACTTATGATTGTTGCTGAGAAACTTGGTGCAAAAAAAATTGCTGGTATAGATATTGATGAGCTGGCGGTTGAAGTTGCTCAAGAGAATTTAGCCCTGAACAATATTTCTCCTGAAAAATATAAAGTCTATCATGGAGATTTAATATCTTCACTTGACGGTGAAAAATTCGACTTTGTTGTGGCAAATATTTTGGCAGAAGTATTACAAGTGCTGGTAAAAGATATGTCTAAAGTTCTAAAACCTTCTGGTAAGATTATTTTGTCTGGAATTTTAGATACAAAGTTGCAAGATATTTTGAGTGTGACTGAAAAATATAGGTATGAAGCCCTTGAAATTTTGACAGAGAAAGAATGGCGAGCAATATTATTGGGAGTGAAAAAATGAAAAATTATGAAAGTTCAATTATCATAGCAATTGATGGTCCTGCTGGAAGCGGAAAAAGTACCATAGCAAAAATTTTGGCTGAAAAATATGGTCTAGTATATCTTGATACTGGTGCAATGTATCGAATGGTTGCATATTATAGTTTGAAAAATAATATAGACTTAGATAATTCAGACAAAGTTTCTGATATGTTATCAAAAATAGTTTTGGACATAAATGAGGGTGGTTTTTTTGTCAACGGCAAAAATATTAGCGAGGAAATTCGTACGCCTGAAGTTACTAATATTGTATCGAAAGTTGCAGCGTTAAAAGAAGTGCGAGATAAACTTGTTGGGTTGCAACGTGAGATAGCCAAGAATAAAAAGTCCGTGCTTGACGGTCGAGATATTGGGACGGTTGTCTTTCCAAAGGCTGACCTGAAAATATTTCTTGTTGCTTCGCCTGAAGAGCGTGCTAAAAGGAGAGTTAAAGATTATCAGAGCAAGGGTATTACTGGCGAAAGTTTCGAAGAAGTTTTAGATGCAATAAAAAATAGGGACTTGCTAGACTCGACTAGAAAAGAAAGCCCACTCAAGAAAGCAGATGATGCAATAGAGATCGACACCAGCAACATGAATATCCAAGAAGTTTGCACGGAAATTTCCAAGTATATTAATAAGTTAAATATTTAATTCAAGTAAAAATATTAGAAAAATATCTGAGCTAAATATTTAGCAAGAAGAATTTAGAGAGGAATTATCAGAGAATAAAAATTAAAAATAAGAGAAAATTTGAAAGAGGTAAAAAAATAATGTACAATTTTATAAGGGTCTGTATAGTTTATCCGATATTTTTCGTGGTAAGATTGCTGAGCAAAAACAAGCGTGAATTTATAAATAAAAGATTAAAGCAAGACTTATCACACTTGAAAGATTTCCCCACG
Source organism: Fusobacteriaceae bacterium (assembly GCA_051647385.1). GTDB lineage: Bacteria > Fusobacteriota > Fusobacteriia > Fusobacteriales > Fusobacteriaceae > JAGNZR01. The sequence goes on along the minus strand of JBOFDW010000070.1, from coordinate 18,992 downwards.
ATATGGGTTCATTGCTCATCTGTTGGCGAGGTAAATTTATCAGAAACTTTCGTGAAGCGTCTTAGTGCGTCTCGCACTGAAAACATTTTGGTGAGCGTTTTCACTGACACTGGCTATGAAAATGCCAAGCAAAAATATGAAAATTATGGTAAAATAAAAATTATATATTTTCCTTTTGACGATAAAAAACAGATACGGGAAATTTTGCGTAAAATAGATTTGAAACTTTTACTCATAGTTGAGACAGAAATTTGGCCTAACTTAGTCAACGAATGTGCTCTCCATGGAAAAGTTATCTTGGTTAACGGGCGAATATCTGACCGTTCTTATGGACGATATATGAAAATCAAATCATATTTGCGACATATTTTTGACAACATCGATAAATTTTATATGCAATCTATTCAAGATTTGGTTCGTATACAAGAGCTTGGAGCTCGACAGTCAAAAGTTGAGGCGACTGGTAATCTAAAATATTCCATCGACTTCGAGAGTTTTTCTGCTGATGAGAAAAATATATTGCGTGAACAAATTACTGTTGGTAACAGAAAAATTTTGGTACTTGGAAGCACTCGTGAACGTGAAGAAGATTTAATTCTTGAAAATTTGAAAAACAAAAATTCTATGAAAGACTTTTTAATCGTTATTGTGCCTAGGCATTTGACTCGTCTGGAAGAAATAAAAGAGACTATAAATAAGCACGGTCTAACTTTTGACCTGTACTCTGACATAGAAAATTCTCCTTCGAAAAAGAAAAAAGATATCTTGCTCGTGGATAAGATGGGTGTACTCAGAAAGTTTTACTCCATTGCTGACGCTACTTTTGTTGGTGGAACTCTGGTAAATATTGGCGGTCATTCTTTGCTTGAGCCACTTTTTTATGGAAAAATTCCTATTTTTGGAAAATATACGCAAAACATAAAAGCCATTGCAAAAGAAATTTTAGATACTCATCTTGGTGTAGAAATTGATGATGCGGAACAATTTGAGTCAGCACTTCAGCGTATTCTTAATATGCCCGATAGACAAAAAGAAATTAAAAAACTCTTCCAAAATAAAGATACCATAAAAGTTTTGATTGAAAAAATCAATAAAATCATATAAAATATAACTCTGAAGAGTTGCTAAAAATTTAGAGGAGAAATTTAATGGAAACAAGCAATGGACTGTGGCAGCATTTTTTTAAGAGGGTTCAAAAAAATTACAATCCTTACGTGCTAAAAATGGCAGACTACCCAGAATATCTTGGTTATAATTCAGATGAGATAAATTTAAAAAAAAATAAGTGGAGTAAGCATTTTTGTAATGATTTCCCAATATTTTTGGAGATAGGCTCAGGCAGTGGCAATTTTACCAATGCTCTCAGTGAGAAAAATAAGGATAAAAATTATTTAGCACTTGAAATAAGATTTAAACGGCTTGTGGTTTCAGCACAAAAATCCAAGCGAAGAAACGCCAAGAATATATATTTTGTGCGGCGACTTGCAGAAGAAATATCTGACTTCATTGGTGAAAACGAGCTTGAAGGTGTGTACATAAATTTTGCAGATCCATGGGAAAAAAAGTTGAAGCACCGAGTTATTCAGCCAAAGCTTTTTGATGAGCTAGATATTATTCTCAAAAAAAACGGGAAAATATTTATAAAGACTGACCATGACGGTTATTATTCTGATATATTAAATTTGGTGAGGGAGCTTGACGGCTATAAAATAATTTATCACACACCAGATTTGCACAACTCCGAAAAAAACATTGATAATATTCGAACTGAATTTGAAGAGTTGTTTTTGCACAAGCACCAAAAAAATATAAATTATATAGAGATAGAAAAAATAAAATAAAATATTTAAAGAAAATAAAATTTGAAAAAATCGAACAAAATATTTCAGGAGGTATTGTATGGCAGGTTACGTTGTGGTGGGAACTCAATGGGGCGATGAAGGTAAAGGTAAAATCATTGACGTGTTGGGACATAAAGCTGATCTTGTTGTGAGATTTCAAGGTGGAAACAATGCTGGTCATACAGTTGTAGTAAACGGAGAGAAATTTATACTTCATCTTTTACCTTCTGGAATGTTGCACGGTAAAGGTAAGTGTATCATAGGTCCAGGTGTTGTCATTGATCCAAAAGTTTTACTCAAAGAACTTGAAGTTTTAAACGCGAAAGGTGCTAAGACAGACCATCTTTTTATTAGTGACCGCGCTCATATAATTATGCCGTATCACGTTATGCTTGACGGACTCAAAGAAGACAATGCTAAAAATAAAATTGGGACTACGAGACGTGGGATTGGTCCTTGCTATGCTGACAAAATTTCTAGAACAGGGATTCGTGTGGTTGATTTTCTTGACATGGATTTGTTTGCAAAAAAATTACGTGATAATTTAGAAGAAAAAAATATTTTGTTCGAGAAAATTTATGGAGTTGCACCTCTAAAATTTGAGGAAATATTTGAGGAATATAAAAACTATGCAGAACTTTTGAAACACAGAATTATAGATTCAACTCCTATTATAAATAAAGCCCTAGACGAAAATAAGTTCGTTTTATTCGAAGGTGCTCAAGCTATGATGCTTGACATTGACCATGGAACTTACCCTTACGTAACTTCTTCCTCTCCAACAGCTGGTGGAGTTGCAGTTGGTGCTGGTGTTTCTCCAAGAAAACTTGACAGGATTATTGGTGTGATGAAGGCATACACAACAAGAGTTGGAGAGGGTCCATTTGTTACAGAACTTTTGGACGATACAGGAGAGCAACTTAGAAAAGTTGGTTATGAATATGGAGCCACAACTGGACGTCCAAGACGTTGCGGCTGGCTTGACCTTGTTGTTGGAAAATATGCTGTAGATATAAATGGACTTACAGATATAGTTGTTACAAAGATAGACTGTCTTACTGGGCTTGATAAAATAAAAATTTGTGTTGGATATGAGATAGACGGAAAAAAATTATCATCAGTTCCAGCTTCCACTGAATCTTTGGCGAGAGCAAAAGCTATATATGAAGAGCTTGACGGTTGGAAAGAAGATATTACTCAGATAAAAAATTATGATGAGCTACCTACCAACTGCAAAAAATATTTGAAAAAAATGGAAGAAATATTAAAATGTGGGATTAGCGTTGTGTCTGTTGGTCCAGATAGAACGCAAAATATTATTGTACGTGAAATTTAGTTTTAGCGTAAACTTTGAATAAAAAATTTAGCCTAAAATATATTTTAAATTTTTGTAGTATAAAATATGAGAGGAAAAATAAATATGGATCAGAAATATAAATTAATGGAAACTGGTGATATGACGAAACTTCTGATAAAGTTTTCTGTGCCAGCAATGATGGGGCTCATTATAAATGCACTTTATAATGTAGTGGACAGGATTTTTATCGGTAGAATTCATGAGGTTGGGCATTTTGCAATTGCAGGACTTGGTCTTGTAATGCCTTTCAACGTTCTAGCTTTTGGTGCTGCAATGTTGTTTGGTATGGGTGGTTCAACTCTTGTCTCAATTAGGCTTGGTGAAAAGAGAAAACCTGAAGCCGAAGTTTATCTAGGAAATGCTATTTCATCTGGATTTATTGTTGGAATATTTTTGACAGTATTTACCATGGTATTTTTAGATCCTGCTGTTAGATTTCTCGGCTCAAGTGAAAATACTTTTGTTCAAGCTCGGCAATATTTGCAAATAGTTTCTCTTGGATTTCCATTCATAATCGGAGGTTATGCGGCAAATGCTAGTATAAGATCTGACGGTAGCCCAAAAATGTCCATGGTAACTATGCTTATCGGTGCAATTTTAAACACAATTTTAGATCCTATATTTATTTTTGGATTTGATATGGGTGTTGCTGGTGCTGCTTATGCAACAGTTATATCTCAAATAGTTTCTATGATTTGGGCTGTGTATTATTTCATATCTCCAAAAAGTGGTCTTAAACTTAAGTTCGAGAACATGATAATTAGAGCAGAAATTTTTTGGCAACTTCTAAAGCAGGGTTCAGCCCCATTTCTCTTGCAAGTTGGTCAGGGTGCAATTATGTTTGTCTTTAATAACACTCTCAAAAGAGTTTCTGGTGACTATGCTATTGGTGCTATGACCATTGGAATGACTATTAATATGTTTTTTATCATGCCAATGTTTGGAATAAATCAAGCCATGCTACCACTAGTTGGTTATAATTATGGTGCAAAACTTTTTGCTCGAGTGAAAGGAATTTTGAAGCGGGCAATAATTGGGGCAACTCTTATTGGTACTTTTGCCTTTATAGTTCTCCAACTTTTCGCAAAATACTGGATATTTATTTTCACATCAAATGCCGAAACAATTCGTCTGGCAACTTATGGGCTCAGAATTTCTACTATAATGTTCCCTATAATTGGCTTTCAAATAGTTAGTTCAATATATTTTCAAGCTATAGGTAAACCAAAAATTACCATGTTGCTTTCTTTATCACGGCAAATGTTATTCTTGATTCCGCTTGTCTTAATCATGTCACATTTTTTCGGATTGTTTGGAGTTTGGATTGCAGCGCCAATGTCTGACGCACTGTCTTCATTGCTGACTTTTTTCATGGTAAGAAGAGAGTGGAAACACTTGAGAGAACTTGAACTTGAGCAAGTTGGTCTCAGAGTCTAAAAAATTAGAAACTAAAAAATTTAGGCTCATATATTTTAAAGTTACAAGATTAGCTAGAACTTTTGGCTAATAATTTAGAGGAAAAATAATGATGGATCAGAAATATAAATTAATGGAAACTGGTGACATGACAAAACTTTTGATAAAGTTTTCTGTGCCAGCAATGATGGGGCTCATTATAAATGCACTTTATAATGTTGTGGATAGAATGTTTATTGGGAGAATACCAGAGACTGGACATTTTGCAATTGCAGGACTTGGTCTTGTGATGCCTTTCAACATTCTAGCTTTCAGTGTTGCAATGTTGTTTGTTATGGGTGGATCAACTCTTGTCTCAATCAGACTTGGTGAAAAGAAAAATTTTGAGGCAGAAGTTTATCTAGGTAACGCAATTTCGTCAGGATTTATTTTTGGAATATTGTTGACAGTATTTACTATGATATTTTTGGATCCAGCTGTGATATTTCTCGGGGCAAGTGAAAATACTTTCGCCCAAGCCCGTCAATATTTGCAAATAGTTTCCTTTGGATTTCCTTTTATAATTGCAGGTGCTACTGCAAATTCCATCATAAGATCTGATGGTAGTCCTAAAATTTCCATGATAACTATGCTCATCGGAGCAATTCTAAACACAATATTAGATCCAATATTTATTTTTGGATTTGGAATGGGTGTTGCTGGTGCAGCTTATGCAACAGTTATATCTCAAATGGTCTCTATGATTTGGGCTGTGTATTATTTTATCTCTCCAAGAAGTGGTCTCAAACTCAGATTCAAGAACATGATAATTAATGCAAAAATTTTATGGCAACTTATAAAGCAAGGTTCAGCTCAATGTCTTTTGCAACTTGGTCAAGGTGTAATTATGTTCGTGTTTAACAATACTTTAAAAAGAGTTTCTGGAGATTATGCTATAGGTGCTATGACAATTGTTATGACCATTAATATGTTTTTTGTCATGCCAATGCTCGGAATAAATCAGGGTATACTTCCACTTATTGGATATAATTATGGGGCAAAACTTTTTACTCGTGTGAAAGGAATTTTGAAGCGAGCAATAATCGCAGCAAGTATTCTTGGAACTTTTGCTTTTATAGTTCTACAACTTTTTACAAAATACTGGATATTTATTTTCACTACAGATACCGAAACAATTCGACTTGCAACTTATGGTCTAAGAATTTCTACTGTAATGTTCCCCGTGATTGGATTTCAAATAGTTAGTGCAATATATTTTCAGTCAATTGGTAGACCCAAAATTACTATGCTACTTTCTTTGTCACGGCAAGTACTATTTTTAATTCCACTTATATTAGTCATGTCAAATTTTTTTGGTCTCTTTGGAGTGTGGATTGCAGGACCAATGTCTGACGCTTTGTCTGCTATGCTGAATTTTTTCTTGTTAAGAAAAGAATTAAAGCACTTGAGAGAATTAGAGCTCTTATAGGTTGAGAAACTTTCAACAACTAATCTATAGAAAGAAATTTTTGAGAAAAATTATATAAAATAAAAAAATATCGAAAGAAAATATTTGGAGGAAAAATGTGGCTCGTTGAATATATCAAGCAACTTTCTACTGCCAGAAAACTTATACTTATCTTTTTGTCGGCTACAATTGTTGGCTCACTTCTTTTGATGTTACCAATTTCTAGGACAGATGACGGTGACATAAGTTTTCTCACTGCACTTTTTACTATTACGTCGGCAATTTGCGTGACAGGTCTTAGTGTCGTTGACATCAGCAAAGTTTTTTCTCCATTTGGTCAAATTATTATTGGGATATTTATTCAGCTCGGAGGTCTTGGTATCATGACTTTTTCTTCGCTATTATTTTTTATAGCAGGAAAAAGAATGACATATAAAGAGCGCACTCTATTGCGTGACGAAAGAAATTCAGACGGCAGCGAAGAAATTGTAGCGTTTATAAAAAAAATAATTCGTACAACTCTTATCATAGAAGGTATCGGTGCTATAATTCTCACATGGGAGTTCAACCATTTTCTTGAGTATGGAATTATAAAATCAATATTTTTTGGTATATTTCATTCTGTGTCAGCTTTTTGTAACGCAGGGTTTTCTCTTTTTACTGACGGATTTTTGAGATTTGTGGATAACCCTGTAATAAATTTTACTGTCTCGTATCTTATAATTTTGGGTGGAATAGGATTTGCCGTTATAAACTCATATATTTTGGCAGTACGAAAAGATATTAGAAGATTTACACTGACATCTAAGCTTGCAATTTTAGTCTCAATTATTTTGACTTTTGGAGGAATGATTTTCTTCTTCATCTTTGAATACTCAAATTCTTCTACCATTGGAAATTTAAGTTTTGGCAACAAACTTATGGCATCATTTTTCCAGAGCGTAACAACAAGAACCGCAGGATTTAACACCGTGGATATTTTTTCACTTCGTGAAATGAGTGTCTTCATGATTTTTGTACTCATGTTTATAGGTGCCTCTCCTGGCTCAACAGGTGGAGGTCTTAAAACTACGACTTTTGGTGTGCTTACATTTTATATTGTCTCTATAATTAGAGGTAGAGAAAACGTGGAAATTTTTAATAGGCGTATTGACTGGAAAATTCTCAATAAAGCTATGGCAATTTTGGTGCTTGCAATTATTTTTATAGCAACAATAGTTATGTTAATGCTTTCTTTTGATGACTTTAAGTTGCAAGAAACAATGTTTGAGGTGATTTCTGCCTTTGCAACTGTTGGTCTTTCGCTGGGAATAACTGAGAAGTTGAATGTTCTTTCACGAATATTAATTATCATTACTATGTTTTTCGGTAGACTAGGACCAATGACTTTTGCTTTTGCCGTTGGAGAGACTGATAGAAAAGAGAAACATAAATATCCAAAAGAAAATATATTAATAGGGTAAGGGGTTGACGAGATGAAACAATATTTGGTTATAGGGCTCGGAAGATTTGGGCTAAGTGTTGCAGAAACTTTATATGATTCTAACGAAGAAGTTCTTGGGATTGATATTGATAGCGAACGTGTGCAAGATATTGTAAACCAAAAGAAAATTGGTAACGCAGTTTCTATTGACGCAACAGACATGAGTGCTCTTGAGGAAATTGGGGCTGGAGAATATGACGTAGCATTTGTTTGCACGGCTCAAATTGAGGAAAGCGTTATGATAACACTGAACCTCAAAGAGATTGGTGTGAAAAAAATTATCGCAAAAGCTGTGTCAAAAAGTCATGGTAAAGTTTTGGACAAGATTGGAGCAACAAAAGTTGTATATCCAGAAGAATATATGGGGCGACGAATGGCGCAACTTGCTATGGAACCAAACATGATTGAACACGTGAGATTTTCTCCAGAATTTTTGTTGGTAGAAATAAAAGCTCCATCTATTTTTTATGGGAAAACTTTACAAGAACTTGAGATTAGAAAAAATTATAATGCAACTGTTGTTGGTATAAAAAAAGGCGACAATACTTTTTTGCCAGTACCAAGTGCCAGTGCACAAGTTGCTAAGGGTGATATTTTGCTAATAATTACTGACGCGAAGACTGCCGAGATTTTGGAGAACTTAAAATAAGGTCTCTCAAAATTTTGAAGAGTAAATTAAAATATTTAACGTTAAATTTAAGATAAAAATTGAGATACAAAATATAGATAAATAATTTTGGAAGGTTGAGGAACATGCAAAACTTTGATGTTATAGTCGTTGGAGCTGGACATGCTGGATGTGAAGCTGCACTTGCATCAGCCAGACTTGGTAACAGGACGGCTATATTCACAATAACTTTGGATAACGTTGGTACTATGTCTTGTAATCCATCAATCGGAGGACCAGCAAAGTCTCACATTGCAAAAGAAATTGACGCTCTTGGTGGAGAGATGGGGAGAAATATTGATAAAACTTTTATTCAGATCAGGACTCTCAACACAAAGAAAGGCCCTGCTGTTCAGTCTCTTCGAGCTCAGGCTGACAAACAACTTTACAAGTCAGAGATGAAAAAGACTATTGAGAACACAAAAAATCTTGAGCCTATACAAGGGATAGTCACAGAAATTTTGTTTGAAGAAAAAAATCTTCAGCAAGAAAATAAAGAGCAAAATAATTTTGGGAATAAAAAATGTATCGGAGTAAAAACTAAAGAAGGGCTTGAATATCAGGCGAAGGCAGTTATCATTGCAACTGGTACTTTCATGCGTGGACTCATTCACATTGGTGAAAATCAGTTTAGCGGTGGACGTATGGGTGAACTTTCTTCTGAAGAATTGCCACTCTCTCTTACAAAAGCTGGTCTCGAGCTTGGAAGATTTAAGACAGGAACTCCGCCAAGAATTGACGCACGAACAATAGATTATTCTAAGATAGAAACTCAAGATGGAGAAAAAAATAAACTACTAAAATTTTCAAGCAGGACTTCTGACGAAGAAATTATCGGTCGAGAGCAAATTCCTTGCTATATAATTTATACGAACAAAGATGTCCACACAACTATTATTGAAAATAAGAGCAGGTCGCCACTTTTTAATGGTTCCATTGCTGGAACAGGTCCAAGATATTGCCCATCTATTGAGGACAAAGTTTTTCGTTATGCTGAAAAAGACAGGCATCATTTATTTTTGGAAAAAGAGGGCTATAACACCAATGAAGTATATGTTGGTGGTTTTTCTACTTCACTACCAACTGATGTCCAATACAAAATGCTTACGAAAATTTCTGGGCTAGAAAAAGCAAAGATTATGAGATACGGTTACGCCATTGAATACGACTATGTGAACCCGCAAGAGCTCAAATATAGTTTGGAGACAAAAAAAATTGAGAATCTTTTTTTGGCAGGTCAAATAAACGGTACATCTGGTTACGAAGAGGCGGCTGCTCAGGGAATTATTGCCGGTATAAATGCCTCTCAAAAAATACAAGGAAAAGAGCCAGTAATATTGGACAGGGCTGATTCTTATATTGGAACATTAATCGACGATTTGGTTTCTAAGGGTACGAACGAGCCTTACAGAATGTTTACCGCTAGAAGTGAATATCGACTTGCACTTAGAGAAGACAACGCAGACTTGCGGCTTTCAAAAATTGGTTATGAAGTAGGACTTTTACCCGAGTATGATTACCAAAGAGTCTTGCAAAAAGAAAAAGATATGAATGAAGTTATAGCTAAACTTGAGAAGCAATCTGTTGGTAGTAGCAACATTAGAGTTGTGGAAGTTTTGGCAAAAGTTGGCGAAGAAGAACTTAAATCAGGTACAACTTTGATGGACATTTTGAAAAGACCGAGCATAACTTATAATGACATAAAATATATAGGTGAAATTATCCCAAATTTTGAGCTTGGAAATTACCACAGAGATACGGAATATCAGATAGAAGTTCAGGTAAAATATTCTGGGTATATAAAAAAATCCCTTGAGATGGTGGAGAAGCACAAAAGTTTGGAGAACAAAAAAATACCAGCAAATATAAATTACGATGTGATTGGTAGCATTCCAAAAGAGGCGAAAGACAAACTTAAGTTTGTCCAACCCATAAACATCGGGCAGGCTTCCAGAATTTCTGGAGTTTCTCCAGCTGATATTCAAGTATTGTTGATGTATCTGAAAAGTCAAGAGGGCCTAAATATTTAGAAAAATTTTGATAAAATATTAGAAAAAAATTTAGGAGAAAATATATGCAAGAATTTTTATGTCAAGGCTTAAAAAAAATATCTGTGAATATTTCTCATGAACAAGAAAATTTGCTATTAAAATATTTGCAACTTTTGACTGAATATAACGAGCATACAAATCTTACTGCGATTCGTGAGCCAAAAGAAATTATTGAGAAGCATTTTATTGACTCGCTTTTGCTCCAGAAATATTTCCAGAAAGAATTTAAAACTGCTTTGGATATTGGAACTGGAGCTGGTTTTCCTGGAATGGTTCTTGCCATCTGCAACCCTGAAATAAAATTTACCCTCATGGACTCTGTTGGAAAAAAAACAAAGTTTCTTGAACTGGTACGAAAAACTCTAGAGATAAAAAATATTGATATAATAACTTCTCGAGCAGAAGAATATATCGAAGAAAATAATAGACGTGAAAGTTTTGATGTGGGTCTGTGTCGAGGTGTCTCAAAAATTTCAACGATACTTGAATATATGATTCCGTTTCTAAAAGTTGATGCCAAATTTTTTATACAAAAAATTATAGATAGCGGAGAAGAATCTGAATCAAAAAATGCCTTGAATATTTTACGCTCAAAAATTATTCGAGAAGATATTTTCGAGTTGCCATATTGCAATGACAAAAGAAAGATAATAATAGTACAAAAAGAATCTGTAACAGAAAAAAAATATCCTAGAAAAGTTGGGATGCCACAAAAAAATCCGCTCTAAAAATTTTTTATCTAGAAAATTTAGCGAGTCAAAATATTTAGAGTAAAAATATATGAGCTAAAAAATTTTTCGAGTCAGCAAAATCAAAAAGCAAAATAAAGGAGGCTATGATGTCGGTCTTTTTCAAAAAGCATAAAAAGAAATTAATCGCCATAGCTTCTGTGTTTGCATTTTTTGGAGCGACAGTTTATGGCTTCATTTTTCACTTGGCTTTTATGGTTACCCTAATTTTAAACCTCGCACTCAAGCCGACTTTTGTGATTAAAGGTGAAGTTGACTTGTCAGAGAAGGGTAAAATTAAGGCTACAGATCTTAGGCTTTATTATGACCTCAAGAAAATCATAGATGCGCCTTATGTTGAAATAGATTATGACCTGAGCAAAAAACCCATGGAGATAATAAATACTATCACTGTTTTTGACGCCAATGTGAATGTGACTCGGAAACATTCCAACGTAAATATTGCCCGTGCTTTTTCAACAGGTTCGCCTGGAAAAACTGGTACGGGAATTCCTATTCAAAAAATAGTTGCCAAAAACGCACACGTTACTTATACTGACAATTCTTATGTGACTCCAATCGTTGCAAAAATTCCAGTGGCAAACGGTTATGTTGTCTTTGATAATATCAGAGGGATAGACTTACTTTTTGATGGCGTGCCAGACCGTGGAGAATATGTAGCATTTGGTTACTCAAATTTTGTTGAAGATTTTTTGCTCACAGTTAAAGGGAAAAATATAAATATCGATACAAATATTTTGCAGTACGCAACTTATGTTGAGGGGTTGAATTTTATTGACGGAAAAGCTAACTTAGATTTGACAGTTGCTGACAGTGGGTTTTACGGAAACGCAAAAGTCAAAAATATGTCTCTTACTTATGACCAAATAGACGATACCGCAAAAAATATTAATGGCGAAGTTTTATTCTTAAAAGAAAAAATCCAAATAAATGCCGACGCTTTTATTCTTGGAAAACAAAATAAATTTAGTTTGACTTATGATTCAACTCCAAATGTTCAAGTCCCTTTACTCATAAAATTTGACATTGGAAAAATTCCTGTTGCAACTTTGAAGAAGATAAATATTTTTAAAGAAGCTAGCCTAGAAAAAATCAAATATAATTTTGATGACGTGCAACCTTTTCTAAAACTTGTAAAACTAAAAAATTCTAACGAGACAGAATTTGTTGCTGGTGTAGATTTTAAATTACAAGACATCAAATTAGCTGATAATAATTTGCGTGCAGAAAAAATAGCTGGAAAAGTTGAGTACAAAAATGAAATATTAAATGTCACTGTTCCAGACATGAGAGTCGGAGTCAGCGGTGTCTCAAAAAAATTAGCCCTAAATTTTCAGATGAAAAATCAGAAATTTTTTGTAGGATATTCTTTCGATGGATTTGAGGGCAAAGGCGAAATGAAATTTAATGAGAATAATCTCAACATAATTTTTGATTCTGGACTTGCAGCATTTAATTTTGTGTATGATTATGACGCGTCGGAAATTTTTGTCACTGGGACAAAAGAGGGAGATACTTTTGATTCTGTTTATGATATAAAAAATAATAACCTAGAAAAAATGACTGGAGTTTTGAGTCTTAACTTTATCAAAAATTTAACAGGGACATTAGACACTGACATAAAAAATAATGCTGGAAAAATAAATTCACTTAGCATAAAAACTACGGAAAATATTTCTGTGCTAAACTTATCTGGAGATTTAGATATTAACAAGAATAATTATAATATCTCATATTCTATGAATAGATTTCCGTTTTCTATTGCAACTGGTTCCGACAATTTAGATGTAATACTTTCTTTACAAGGAAGATTTTTGAAAGAAAGTAAAACTAAAAAATTAATTTTTGACACCGATGGAACAATTGAAGAATTAAAATTTAAGGATTTTGTGACAAAGGGAATTTATGTTGCTTTGAGACTTACTGACAAAAATTTGGAGATACTAAACTTCGGCAATAGTTTTTTACAAGGAAAAGGAAACTATATTTTTGCTGATAAAAATTCTGACATCGTTTTTGTGATTCGAGACCTTACCCCAGATGAAATTGGGATATCAAAAGACAGCAAATTAAAATTCAATATAAAAGACGGAGTTGGAAAAATTTCTGGTGCTTTGGATAATCCTAAAATAAATTTTAATATAAAGGATGCTGAAATTTTGTTGCGAGATAAGCCCGTTAAAATTTCTGGTGCTTCTCTTTTATTTGATAGCAAAATTAATATTTCATCTCTAAAAATAAATGACACCACAAATCTAAGCGGGAACATTAATATTAAAGATCTATCCTATAATATCAAAGGAAATATTTACGAGGAAAAAGTTTCTGACTATTTGAACTTGATAGAAGATATAAAATATCGAGTTATAGGTATGATCGAAGTTAAAGGAAAGAAAAAAGATATAAATATAGAAACAAAATTTAGTATAGATAAAATATTTATGAAAGGCATAGCTTTACCGAAAATTTTTGGTGAGCTGGAGTATTCCGCAAAAAATTTGAGTGACGGAACTCTTACTGTAAAAGAGCTCTCTTTTTATCAAAAAGATTATAAGATAGGTGAAATTACTGGAAAACTTGATATAGGAAATAAGAATTATAATTTATCAACTAACACAAAAAATATTGAACTCTCAAAAATTTTTATCGGTCAAAAAACTTCAGGGTTTGTTGACCTAGTCGGTGAAATTTTTGGAACTTTTGACAATCCAAAATATTCTGTTGGAATTACCGCTAAAAATTTTGTGATAGAGGAAATCCCTTTTGAAAACTTGAACTTTTTTATTTCTGGAGACAAAAATTTAAACTTAAAACTTGCTCGGTTTAATTTTGACTACCAAGGTAACACGATGGAAACTTTTGGGAATATTAATCTTAAAAATATGGATTATAATTTTTCAATGAGTTCACCTAATATAAAATTAGGATTTCTAAATCTTCTTCTTAAGGATTATGGGGTAGAAGAGGTTAAGGGAGAAGCTGCTTTTAATTTGAGAATTGATACAGACGGAAATAGCGGATCTTTTTTGGGGAAAGATATTGGATTCAAAGCTCAAAACCTAGGAATAAATTTGGATACTGTTGACTTTAACTTTATTCTTAAAGACAAAAATCTTGCTATAAAAGAATTTAAAGGAAAATCTAATAGAGGGACAATAGACTTGAAAGGCTATATTGAACTCCCAACTATTGGTGCAATTTCTAAGAACCCATATTTTTATGAGGATTTAAAATATGATTTTGCTTTGCAACTAAAAAATATTATCTATGAATTACCTGAGTACATGAAATTTTTGGTGAACACAGATTTGCAGCTTAACCAAAAAAGATTGGCTGGAACTGTTTCCATAGAAAATGGTCTTATCACAAATATACCTGGTCTTGGTGGTGGATTTAATATAGTTAAAATTTTGAAGGAATTTATTTTAGGTGACAAAAATAAGACTGTTGCATCTGGAACAAATATTTCTTCAAGTTCTATGGATGACATTAGAATACTTCAAAATACTGCCATAGATATAGACTTAAAAATAAATCAACCTATTAAAATGGATGTTCGAGATGTTTTATCTTTAGTAGAAGATTTACAAGGTGAACTTTCTGGTGGTGGAAAATTTGGTGGTCATGCCAGCCGAGCAAACTTTGTCGGAGACTTCCAAATTAATAAGGGTACCTTTACATTTAATAACAAAAATTTTAATATTGGAAGAGCCATGCTAATTTTCAATAAGCCAAACGAATATTTTCCAAAAGTTAATCCTACATTGCTTTTTGAAACTACGGCTAAAAATCTTACCGACTTTGTAGAAATAAGTATTAATGGTGAACTAAATAATTTGGCATATACCGTAAAAGATTCAAAGGGAGTTTCAAGTGGAGCTGTTCTTGGTCTACTTTATGACAAAAACATCAACGAGCAAACTCCAAATAATCAAACTACAACAGAAATGATGACAAATGTTATCGGTTCCACTGTTGCTGATTCAGTTATTATTGATCCAATCTCAAAAGGTATCAAAAGTGTTTTTGGACTTTCAAAATTCAGGATTAGCTCTGATGTAAATCTTTCTCAAGAAGATGGAGTCGATGCAAAAACTGCTCAAAAAATTTCCTTCGGATTAAAGGGTCAACTTGAGTACCCAGTTTATAAAGACAAAGGATATCTTGTAATGGAGGGAAAATTTCCAAACATTGTTACAAGCAATTCTGGTGCAACAACTTCCACAGCAAACGCTGTTGCAAGTTCTGCCTTCGGAACAAATGTAAACACGTTTATGGCAGGAGCTGAAATTCGACCACGTGACACAATCCGACTAAAAGCAGGAGGAGAGGCTAAATTGCAAACAAATATTTCTGAAGGAGTTGAGGCTGGTTATGAAGGTAAATATAATATTTTCCTAGAACTAAGTTATCAGAGAAAATTTGAAAGCATAGATAAGATTCTTAGACGACTAAATTTTTTAAACCGTCTTGACTAATGTAACTTGAGCCAATATTTAGAGATAATTTTTTTAACCAATATTTTTTACATCTAAATAATTTTTAGGCTAAATTTTTTTATAGCTTTTGACTCAAATTATTTCTTGACAGAACATTTCAAAATAAAGTATGATAGTAGACGAGCATATAAAAATTTTTGTTCAATAAATATAAGCAAAGTATTTTAATGGAGGATATAAGATGCGGAAGATTTTACCAATTCTTCTTGGGATTTTTATAGCGGTGAATGTATTTGGAGAAGAGATTACTCAATCGGTCGCACCTGATATGGAAGTTTTAACAGTGAAAGAAATAGTTGTAGTAAATAATAAAGAAGTTCCAGACGAAGTTATCATTTCAAATATGCAAACCAAAAAAGGGAATAAATTTTCCATCGAAACACTTATAAGCGATTATAACAAATTAATAAAACTTCCATATATCGATGCTGTTGCAATTTATCCAAAAGTTTCTGAGGGTGAAATCAGGCTAGAAGTTGAGGTCACAGAAAAACCTGAATCAAAAAAAGCTCTTCTAGACGTTGGTGTTGTCCCAAACAGTGAGCGAGAAGGTGGCAGTGTAAACTTGCCAGTAGTTTCAATCGAAGTTCGAGGGCTCGTTCAAATAAAAAAAGATGAAGTACTGAAAGATGTGCCGCTGCAAGTTGGTGGATATTATACTCAGAAAAAAGTTATTGATACTCAAAGAAAAATTGGAGAGTTAGGATATTTTAGAGACGTTACGTTTGAGAAGAGGCAAGTTGGAAAAGGAATTGCTGTAACTTTTAAGGTTGTAGAAAATCCTGTTCTTAACGGAGTAAATATAGTTGGCAGTACGGTTTATACTATAGAGGATTTGCTAGCTATGATAAAAACAAAACCAGGAAAAGTTTTTAGCGTCATGAATATTCGAGATGACAGAGAAGCTATTATAAATAAATATCACGGTGATGGTTATGTACTGGCAGAAATGAAAGACGTGTACATTACAAATAATGGGATACTTGAGTTTATGATTGGCGAAGGTGTGGTTCGTAACGTTAAATTTAAAAAAATGGTTACAAAAAATAAAGGTAACCGTCGAGTTCCAACTGATGATATGCTTGACACAAAAGATTTTGTTATATCCCGAGAACTCGAAATAAAAGAAGGCGAAGTTTTTAACGTAAAAAATTATGATAATTCTTCAAAAAATCTTATGAGGCTTGGAATTTTTAAAAACATAAAATATGAGGCTAACTCTATCCCAGGGGATATAGACGGGAAGAGCATCATAATTCTTATTGATGAAGATAGAACTGCTTCAATTCAAGCTGCAGCCTCTTATGGTTCTCAGACAAAATTTGTAGGAACACTTTCTCTTAGAAGTACAAACTGGGCAGGAAGAAATCAAGTGGCTGGAATAACTGGAGAAGTTTCACAAAATGGATCTTATAGTTTTTCGTTAGACTTTCAAGATCCATGGATAATGGATACAGATAGAGTTTCGTGGGGATGGAGCGTTTATAAAACGAGAGAATCAGTAAGCAACAGTATGCTGTATAATAGAATTGAGCGTTGGGGTCTAGGGTTAAATGTTGGAAAAGGTTTATCGCGTAATGTAAGATTTGGACTTGGTACTACTCTAGAAAAAGTTTATGAATCCATGAGTAGTGGTGCTATCACTGATAAATATTATAACAACAGTTGGACACCTTACATTACTTATGACACAAGAAACAATTATCTTAATGCAACTTCAGGAGTATTTATCAGATACGATATAACTGGAGGTTATACAAGTGACTTTATAATGGAACCTAATGACTCAAACAGTGCAATAACAAAAAATGATGACGGAAGTTATAGTGGTTATTATGAGTCGTCAGATTATTATCAAGGGAAATTCTACGGAAGATCTTCACTTGATCTAAGATTTTATCATAGAATGTTCTTTAAAAAAAATACAATGGCTTATCGGGCAACTTTTGGTGTAACAACTCTGACAACAAAAGAGTCCCAAAGACTTTGGGCAGGTGGAGAAAACTTGCGTGGATATCCAGACGGATATTTTAGAGGTACTCAAAAAATTACATTCACAATTGAAAACAGAACTCAGTTCAACGATATTCTTGGTTTAGTTCTATTTGTTGACGCAGGTAGAGCATGGAACCAGCAAGGGAAAGATCCAGGATATAAATATGACAATGTATTTTATAATGAGATTGCACTCTCGGCTGGTGCTGGGCTAAGACTTAATACTCCAATGGGGCCAATAAGACTTGACTTGGGATTCCCAATAGGAAATTTGGTTGGAGATGTTAAAAAAGGTTGGGATGGAAAACAATTCATCTTCAACATGGGTCAGTCTTTCTAACATAAATAATTACACTTATATTTATATATTTAATAATCTAAGTTAATAAAATTACACAAATAAATTTACCATGGAGGAAAAAATGAAAAAATTAATTATTTTGGTTTTGATGGCAACTTTGGCAACATTTTCTTTAGCAGCTGATAAGGTTGGTGTCGTGGATGGTCAAAAAATATTTGCAACCTTTTCGCTTACACAAACTTATAGAAAAAATCTTGAGGTACAAAGAGCAAAATTTCAGGCTGATATAAAGTCTAAAGAAGTTCTTCTTCAAAAACAGCAAGTTGATATTCAAGCAAAAGGTGTTACAGCAACTGATGCTGAGAGAAAGAAATTTGAGGCAGATGTTGCAGCTTTCAGAAAATATGCTCAGGAAACTGAGCTTCGAATTCAAAAGGAAGAGCAAGCTCGAGGACAACAAATAAATGCTATGATTCAAACTTCAGTTAAAAAAATTGCTAAAAATGGAGCTTACGATTTAGTTATGGAAGCTCAAGCTTTACTTTTTGGCGGTGAAGATATTACTGATAAAGTTTTGGCTGATATGGAAATTGCTGCTAAGAATATGAAGTAAAAATATAAGAGAAAAATTATGAGCTAAAATATTAGACAATTGAATATGGAGGAAAAAAGTGGACTACAAATTGTTAGATCTTATAAACCTCCTTAGATGTGAATTAAAAGGAGATGTAAGCCATGAAAGAATTTCAGGGCTCGCTCCTTTTTTTCAAGCTAAGGAAGATAGCGTAACTTTTGCTTCTGACGAAAAATTTCTGAAAAAATTGAACGAGACAAAAGCTAAGGCAATAATTGTACCAACTGGTATAGAATTACCTGAAATAGGAAAAATTTATTTGAGAGTTAGTGAGAACCCAAGAATTTTAATGCCAAAACTTATGGCTTTTTTTAAACGAGAAATTAAACCAGTTCAAAAAATGATAGAGGATTCAGCAAAAATTGGAACAGGTTGTGAGATAGGTCAAAATGTTTACATCGGACATGACACTTTCATTGGTAACAACGTAAAAATTATGCCCAACGTAAGTATTTGTCAAGGGGTTGAGATTGGAGACAACTCATTAATTTATCCTGGAGTTGTGATACGAGAATTTTGCAAGATAGGAAGAGAAGCTATTATTCAACCTGG
>JBOFDW010000069.1:0-1696 GCA_051647385.1 Fusobacteriaceae bacterium | reverse complement strand
AGAAGAGATAGTTTTAATAACGGAAAAACTACAGGATTTGGAAGAGAAGTTGGAAGTTTAATTGGTGGTTCTATCGGAAATAAAGTTGGTGGAGCAGTTGGTGGAGGAGCTGGTAGTGTCGCTGGCAGTCTTGTTGGTGGAAAAGTCGGTGGAGAATTAGGAGATAAAGCTGAAAAAGCAAGTAATAGATATGCAGAAGACAAATGGAATAATAGGGATAAAAACTCAACTAGTTGGAGGATGTAAAATATGAATTTTTTAAAAAAACACTATAAAACAATTATTTTATATTTTGTTGCAATCATTCTTTTTAATTTTTTATATGCAAAATATTTTAATGAACCATTCAATTTATTAAGTAGTGTAGCTCTTGCTACCGTTTGTTTCTTAGTGTCTTTAACAAATTCTAAAAAATAAAAAAGAGCGAGTAATTCCGCTCTTTCTTTTTTTATTCTTCAATTTCAATTTCATCAATATAAATTTTTTGCATTTCAGAATCCGATAGTTCATCAATTCTAAATAACTTATATTTTTCTTCAATCCAATTAAACCATAATTGTTTGTTATAAATCTCTCCATCACTCTCAATCAGTTCCGAATGTTCTCCAGATTTAATCTCTTTTAAAATTTCTTTAAACAATCCATTGAAAGTAATTAGTTGTTTCCCTTTCAAAGCACTATAAAATGTGTCAAAGGTATCTTCGGAAAAAAGATAATCACTTGCTTTAGCTGAATAAGTTGCCATTTCATAAACACCTTTCATGTCATCAAGTTTAGCTTTTCTAATATCTACTTGAGTAATTTCAGGATTTCTTTTAGCAACTCGCCACATCTCTAACCATTTTTTCTGTTTAATATAAGATTTTGTATCTGTAAAATAACTTTTATTTACTGCAATTACTACATGAAAATGCGGGTGATATGTATTTTCTTGTGCATTGTAAGTAACTTCCAATTTCCTAATATACCCTTTACAAATATTTTTAAAATCTTTAATTTCAGATAATCTTTTAAAAGCTTTATTAAAATCTTTTATTTCAGATTCTAACAACTCACTAACCACATTTGGAGCCGTCAAAGTTAGAAATATAAGTTCTTTTTTATGTATTTTCTGAACAACAGAAAACAACAACATCAACAAATAACCGTCTTTTTTTGCCTTTCTCCAAGAACACAATGGACAAAAACGATTATTACAGAAATTTCCACCATGTAAACGTATTTTTTCGCCTTTAGATTTTAAAAATCCGACTATATCGCCACATTCAAAAATTTTTAATGACATTTTTTCACTCACTTTATTTTTTATTTTTTCTAAAAAATCTTTCAATTTTGCTTTTTTTTCGCTTGGTTTTTCTAAAAATTCAAATTCATCTTGATTTTTTTCAATTTTTTCAGTATTATTTAACATGAAAATGCTCCTTGCATGTAATCAGCTCCCTGTAATTTAGTTATATTTTGTTTTGTGGTGATTCAAGTATACATGTTACTATGCTGAAATGCAAGGCTTTTTTTTGCAAAAAACCTAGTAAAATCAATAGCATAACAATAGATTTCTAACTTTTTTATAAATCGAAATAGTTAGAGATATTATCAAGATAGAAGGAAAAAAATTTTTTGAGGTATTTTTTACACCTCATTTTTAATTTTTTGGCAGCGACTTTTTAAATTTAGTTTTGAAAAAAAATTTCTCCTA
>JBOFDW010000068.1:0-1988 GCA_051647385.1 Fusobacteriaceae bacterium | reverse complement strand
CTTTTGCAAGAATTAAATTTCCTTTTTCAGTTTTATAAACTCCATATTCAAATTCACCGTTAAGAGCAATTCCAGTATTTGCAGGCAAAGTCCAAGGTGTTGTTGTCCATATTAAAAAACTTATTTTTTCTTTCGCATCAAGTCCAAGCTTTTCTGCCACATCTTTATTTGCTTCCATCTTAACATAAACTGCTGTGGATGTATGATTTTTATATTCTATCTCAGCTTCTGCAAGAGCAGTCTCTGTAACTGGCGACCAATAAATTGGTTTCAATCCTTTAAATATATATCCGTTTTCATAAAGCTCTGCAAAAATTTCAAGTTGCTTCGCTTCATATTCTGGAGCTAAGGTTAAATATGGATTTTCCCAATCACCTAAAATTCCAAGTCCTTTAAAACTTTCACGTTGAACATTTACCCAACCTAAAGCATACTCTGTACATTTTTCTCTAATTTCTAGTTGTGACATTGTTTTTGCTTTTTCTCCCAGCTCTTCACAAACTTTAAATTCAATCGGAAGTCCGTGAGTATCCCAACCAGGAATATATGGCGAATCAAATCCAGCTATTCTTTTATATTTTCCAATAATATCTTTCAAAATTTTATTTAGAGCAGTTCCAATATGTATATTTCCGTTTGCATAAGGAGGACCATCGTGCAAAATAAAAGATTTTTTACCTTTATTTTTTTCGATAGCTTTTTGATATATTTTTTTCTCCGACCACCTCTTTATAAACTCTGGCTCTTTTGCAGGAAGGTTCCCCTTCATCTGAAATTCTGTCTTTGGAAGATTAAGAGTTACTCCGTAATCTTTCTTATTATCACCGGTTGTCATTTTACTTCCTCCTCGTATATTATCACTGCTCTAATTTTTTTATTTTTAAAATTCTTGATTAACTTCTTTATAATTATTTTTTACTGGCAACCTTTTCTAGTTAATCCAACTCTTTGTCTTTCTGCATTAACTTCTTTAATTTTTGCCTTTATTATTTGTCCAACAGATAAAACTTTTGTTGGGTCAGAAACAAACTTATCAGAAATTTCTGATATGTGAAGCAGAGCATCATTCTTTAGTCCAATATCTACGAACGCACCAAAAGCAACTACATTTCTTACAGTACCCTCAACTTCCATCCCAACTTTTAAATCATCTATCTTTAAAATATCAGATTTTAAAAGTGGTTTGTCAAAATTTTCTCTTGGGTCTCGTCTATCTCTTATCAGTGCAGCATATATATCTTTTGTAGTTTCAGCACCATAATTTTTTTCTTTTATTAATTTATCAACGTTAAATTGTTTTAATTTTTCACGTGAGACAAGCCTGTCTTTTGAATATTCATCAAGAGAACTTCCAGACAAAATTAAAATTTCTTCGGCTATATGATAAGATTCTGGATGAATTATTGTAGCATCAAGTGGAATTTTTCCTTCAGGTATAACCAAAAATCCTGCCATCTGCTCGTAAGCTTTTGCTCCAACACCTTTTACTTTTAGCAAATCTTTTCTACTCTTGAAGTTTCCATTTTCTTTTCTGTGGTCTTCAATATTTTTTGCAATATTTTTTTTGATTCCAGAAACATGTGCAAGCAAAGCCCATGAAGCAGTATTTACATTTACGCCAACAGTATTTACTGCCCCTTCTATGACATTCTCAAGAGACTCTTCTAGATGCTTTTGATTTACGTCGTGCTGGTACATTCCAATTCCAATAGATTTTGGATCTATTTTTACGAGCTCCGCCATCGGGTCTTGAATTCTTCTTCCAATGGAAATAGCTCCTCTTACTGTAACATCTAAGTCTGGAAATTCTTCAGCAGCAATTTTTGATGCAGAATAAATTGAAGCTCCTGCCTCATTCACAATTAAATATTTTATATCTTTTTTTATCTCTTTTAAAGTTTGAGCAACAAAACTTTCCGTCTCACGTGACGCTGTACCATTTCCTATCGCTATAATATCTATATCATATTTTTTTACATAATCAATTA
>JBOFDW010000067.1:0-4020 GCA_051647385.1 Fusobacteriaceae bacterium | reverse complement strand
TCGACGCAAAAATCATAGAAGAAAACGGCAAAATATTCTTGTTGAAAAATTGTCCTATTCACGGCGAGGAAAAAGTTCTGACATCAGATGATTATGAGTACTATAAATTTTCTCAAGAATTCATCAGACCATCAGACATGCCTTTCCAGTGGAATACTGAAATAAAAAAAGGCTGTCCTTTTGACTGCGGTCTATGTTCTGACCACGAGCAACACTCTTGTCTGTCAGTTGTTGAGATAACAGAGGCTTGCAATTTGAACTGTCCAATATGTTATGCAAATTCTGGAACGCAAGAATCTAAGCAGCATTTGTCCATGGAAAAAATAAAAAAGATGCTTGATCTGGTTGTTGCCAACGAAAAAGAGCCTGATATTATTCAGATAAGTGGAGGCGAGCCTACAATTCACCCAGAGTTTTTTGCTGTCCTTGATTATGCAAAAACTTTACCAGTGAGGCATTTGATGGTAAATACAAACGGACTAAAAATTGCTACTGATGAGAATTTTACGAAAAAACTTTCTGAATATATGCCACAGTTTGAAATATATTTGCAGTTCGACGGATTGGAAGATGAAATTTACCTTGATATTCGAGGTGCTAAACTTTTGGATACTAAAAAAAGAGCGTTGGAAATGTTGAACAAATATAATATTTCAACAACTTTGGTGGTAACATTAAAAAGAGGTGTCAACGACAATAAAATTGGTGATATCATGAATTTTGCCATGAAACAAAAATGCGTGCGAGGGGTAACTTTTCAGCCTGTGCAAATTGCTGGACGACATGCAGATTTTAGCCCTGAAATTAATCGGCTTACTCTTTCTGAAGTTAGAAGAGAGATTTATACGCAAAGTAATTTCTTCAAGAAAGAGGATATAATTCCTGTGCCGTGCCATCCAGAATGTTTGGCGATGGGTTATGGACTAAAATTACACGGAGATTTTGTGCCTCTCACAAGTTTTATAGATAAAAAAATCTTGTTGGATGCGAGAAATACTATTTCTTACGAGACAAATGACGAGATAAAAAATGCTATCCAGTCATTATTTTCGTTAAATACTACTGTTACAAATTCCCTGTCAAAGCTGAATAAATTGCTGTGTTGCTTGCCAAAAGTTTTACTACCAAAGCAAATAACATATGAAAATGTGTTCAGAATTATTATTATGAAATTTCAGGACGCCCACGACATGGATATGAAAAATATTAAAAAAAGTTGCGTTCACATTGTGCACCCTGACGGTGAAAAAATCATTCCATTTGAGACGTACAATTTATTTTACAGGGGTAAAAATTAGATAAATTAATATAAAGAGGGAGGCGAAAAATTATGAAGAAATTTAATTCATCTGTTTTGAAATTTACGTTTTCAATACTTGCGTCAATAGCAATAGGAGTCCTGATAATTTTTAAATCTGGCAGTGAGTTAGGCGGATCAATACTTTTAATAATGATAGTTGCTCATTTCGCACCGCTGATTTTAGCCTTGTTACTTGATGTTATATTTTATCGAAAAAAAATTATAGAAAAAAGTGGCGAAAATCCTAAACAAACTTTTTTCGACATAGTTCGAGAGAGAGGAACAGCATTTTTTGTTGCATTAACTTTGATATATGGGCTTATTTTTTTATTTTGTAGTGGAGTAGTAATGTTTGGAACTGGCATTATAACTTTTTTTTCTGCATTTTTTAATTAATTAGTATTGATGAAATAAATTAGGAGAGGCGAGAAATTATGAAGAAATATTATTCATCTGTACTGATATTTGTGATCTCAACTTTAGTAACTGTTTCGATAGGCATTTTTGTGATTTTTATCATGACTTACACTGGGGGAATAGATAAATTTTTCAAGCTCAAAATACTTATGATAATTATATTATCCAATTTTTCACCGTTGATTTTGGTCTTGCTACTGGACTATATATTTTATCGAGAAAAAATCAAGAAGAAAAGTAGCGAAATTTTGAGGCAAGATTTTATGGACAAAGTCCGAGTGAGAGTCATCGCTTTTTTTGTGGCAATAATTTTGGTCTATGGTCTACTGATTTTAGTTTGTGGTGGAGATATTCTTATGTTTGGGATTAAAGGATTAATGAGAGAGTTACCATTACCAGAGGTTCAGTGAGAATATTTTTTGCCGATAAACTTTACAACCGTCAATATTTATTTTTGTAATTATTGTCAAACTCGATTTTTTTTTCATTATTTTTGAAAACTTTAAAGAAGTAAAACTTTGCGTTGACTTATATAAAAAATCATGATATAGTATATTTAAGATCAGTACCCTTACGCCACTTGTGGTAGAGCATGAGATTATTCTTATAGCTTGTGTAAGGGTCATTTTTTTATAAAAATAAAATCAAGGGAGAAATTCATGAATTATACAAAGCCTTTCACAACATTTAGTGACCAGACAAACAAACTGCTTGAGGATAGAGGAATTTTGTTTAATGAAATCACAAAGCAAGAAGCTGAAGAAAAGCTTGCTCATATAAATTACTATAAATTGAGTGCATATACAAAATATTTTGAAGACCCTAACATAAAAAATACCTTCCCAAATATTGAATTTAGTAAAATTATTGACCTGTATTATTTTGATAAAAAATTACGCGGATTACTTTTTAGTGCAATTGAAGAGATTGAAATTTCTATCAAGACTTCTCTTTCGCATTATATTTCTGAGCACACAAAAAGCGAAGGAGCTTTGGGATATACAAAAATTAAAACTTGGATTGAGTTGCAGAAAAACATTAAAATTATTAATTACAAAAAAATTCAAGCCAAAAAAAAGATAAATTTGTCTCTCAAAGAGATTTTAAGTATTGAATTAGACTTGAAATCTCGCTGGAATAGTTTTATAGATAAGAACAAAGACAAATATGCAGAGCACTATTTTAAAAATTACAGCAAAGAACATTTTATTCCTCTCTGGATGTTAGTGAATGATATAGATTTTGGAGCAGCAGTAAGATTATATGAATTATCTTGTGACAGTATTAAACAAAAAATTTCTTCTGTTTATGGAGTTAATAACGATGACATGATTCATTATTTGAGAGCAATTAAACTTCTTAGGAATTTTTGTGCTCATAATTCCCGTGTTTGGAATGTAGGGTTTGGACATGATATTAAGTGGAAAACTAAGAGACCTAAAAAAATTAATAGTTCAAAAACTATAGCAAGAATTTTATTATTAAGACATTTTATGAAAAAAGTCAATCCAAGCAATGATTTCAGTGAAATTAAATCTTGCTTGCTGGAACATTTTAAAAAATATCCAAAGCAAATAAAAGACATTGGAGTTCTTGACGGCAAACTTGCCACACTTGAAAGTTTGCTCTAAATTTTTGTAGTGCTTTTGCTTCTCTGAAAACTTATATTGCAACTGAGAATTTTAGCTTTGTAAATTTCTTGTTGCGTTTTGTGTTTTGCTTTTTACAGAGGTCAAACACTAGCGGGTAGACACTTGTTGTGCTTTTACCCGTTTTTTCATTTCTAATACCCCCTAAAAAAATAATTTACGTAAAAATATTTGACGCTAAAAAAAATGCAGGGGAAATTTCATGAAAAAAAGCACAACAGTACAACAACCTAATAAACATAAGGGAAATAATCACAACAAAAGTCACAACAGAGTCGCTACAACTTTTTTTAAAGCACTACAAAAAACTAAAAATATAATGAAATACTATGTTTTTTTACATTCCATCCAAAATTAGGTTCAGTCCAGTATTTTCAAAAATATATGCACTCAATATTTTCTCTGAGCCCTTGCTTCCAAATCTCTTTGAACTCCGTCCAGTAATAAACTCGCACTCTTTCAGTTGCTTCTTCAAAGTCGCCATGTCCAAAAGTTCAAGTGTGGAGTTGGTTCGCTCGTAGACAAGAGCATTAACACACTGTATTTAAATAATCAAAATTTAAAGATCTACCAGCCACCTGCGACATATGTATTTTAATCAACAATATACATAAAAAAACTACTTGCAGTTTTCACTGCAAGTAGTTTTGAATT
>JBOFDW010000066.1:0-2927 GCA_051647385.1 Fusobacteriaceae bacterium | reverse complement strand
GCATTATTTAAATTATAATATGGATTTTCAGTTGTTGCACCAATCAAAATTATTACTCCAGATTCTGTGCTGGACAAAAGTGAATCCTGTTGCAATTTATTGAACCGATGTATCTCGTCCAAAAAAAGTATTGTCTTTTTTCCATGAAATTCCAAATTCTTTTTTGCTTTCTCTATAACTTCTTTCAAATCCGAAACTCCAGATGTTGTCGCATTTAAATTTTCAAAATTATATGAAAGTTCATTGGAAATAATTTCTCCAAGTGAAGTTTTTCCAACTCCAGATGGTCCATAGAAAATACAATTGCTTAATTTTTTTTGTTCAATAAGTTTTCTCAATACTTTTCCATGTGCCAAAAGTTTTTCTTGCCCGACAAACTCATCTAAAGTTTTTGGGCGTAATTTTACAGCAAGGGGTTTTGCATCCTCCAAATTATTGCCAAATAAATTTTTCATAAAACATCACCCCGAATATCAAAAAAGCGTATTGATAATTTTTTTCAATACGCCCTCTCTTACTTTACATTAACTAAAAATATACAGCATAAAGGCTGCTACTACGAAAACTGTTGCCACTATTTTCGTCCCTTTTGCCAGTGGGCCTCCATCTTTAGAAATTCCAAATACTGAATTTGAAGCTCCTGTTCCCATTGCTGATGACATACCTTGGCTTCTGTCTGGTTGTGCAAGAACTAAAATAACTAGAACCAGTGCCGCAAAAAAAAGTATAATAGTTATAAATGTTGTCATTTTTCCTCCAGATAACTTTTATAGAATATTATATAATAAAAATCCTAATCGGTCAATTATATTATTGCCGTCTCGAATTTTATCTCAAAAAATTTCATAAAAAAGTCAGAAGAAAAACTTCTGACTTTTTTATTTTATATTTATTATAATTTAAATTTTACTTATTTTTATTTATATTTTTCAGAGAAGTAGTTTGAGGGCGAACGATCTATAATAAATAAGAAGCAAAATATTTGCGACTATATTTATATGATGCTTCTGAGGCAAAGCCCTCATAAACATTTAATATTTTTCTCTAAGAAGTTTTTAAATTTTTCTTCGCAGTTGATAACATTAATTTTATTCTGTTCTCTTGATTAATTTTAGAAATTCCAGGATCAAAATCTATTGGAACTAAATTTGCGTCTGGATTTAATTCTTTAATTTTTTTCATAGTTCCCTTACCGATAATATGATTTGGCAAGCAACCAAAAGGTTGAACACAAATTACATTCGGTACTCCAAGATGTATCAACTCCAAAGTTTCTGCGACAAGTAGCCAACCCTCTCCCATTTTATTTCCCACACCTACATATCCTTTTACAGATTCTACAAGCGAATCGTAACTTGAAAATACTGGTAATTTTGGGAATTGTTTTAAAATATCAATCATAGTATTATGCCAATATCTAAATCTTTTCATGAAATATATATAAACTAATTTTTTCAAAAAGTTTGTATCACCATAAAGTTCATCATCAAAAAGTGCGTCATTCGTATTGTACATTAAAAATTCATAAAATCCAGGAAGTACAACTTCGTTACCATCTTTTTGCAAAAATTCTACAAGGTCATTATTTCCAAGTGGAGCAAACTTTACATAAATTTCTCCGACAATTCCTATTCTAGCTTTTGGAATATTTGTAACTTCTATGTCATTAAATTCTTTTGCAATAAGATATAAATCTTCTTTCATTTCTTTTCTAGAAATTTTTGGTTGAGTAACTAATTTTTTAAGTATTTTTTTCATCCATTTATCTAGAAGAGCTTGAGTGTCACCTTTATTTTTTTCGTGAGCAAACTTGTGATTGCTCAGCCACATTAACATATCTCCATACAAAGATGAGGCATTAAATTTTTTCATTAATTTCAAATTCATAGAAAATCCAGAACCTTTATCGCTACCAGAAGGATTTAATGAAATAACTGGAATATGACCCAAATCTGCTTTCACCAAAGCTTTTCTTAAAAGCTGAATATAATTTGAGGCTCTACACCCTCCATAAGTTTGAGAAAAAATTAATGCAGTTTTATTTAAATCATAACCACCATTTTTTAAGGCATCTATAAGTTGCCCAATAACCAAAACAGCAGGATAGCACATGTCGTTATGAACATATCTTAGCCCCTCTTGCAAAATATTTTTATTTTCTGTTTTGATAATCTCAACATTAAAACCTTGCTCTTGAAAACTTGCAGCCAAAAATTCAAAATGTATCGGCAACATTTGTGGAAATAAAATTTTATAATCTCTTTTCATTTCTTTTGTGAATATCGGATAATTTTCTAATGAATATTCTTGCTGTTCCATTTTTTTCTTTTCCTCTCTTCAAAAATTAAAATTATTTTCTATTGTGCCTTTGCGTCTGACGCAACTAAAAGAGAACGCAAACGAATTTTCGCTGCCCCTAAGTTTGAAATCTCATCTATTTTTATTTGCGTGTAAAGTTTATTACTTCTTGCCAAAATTGCTCTAACTTCATCACTAGTTATTGCGTCAAGTCCACATCCAAAAGATACCAACTGGACTAGCTCCATATTTTTTTGCTTAGCAACAAAATTTGCCGCGTCATAAAGTCTCGTATGATATGTCCACTGATTCAAAACTTTTATATTTTCACTTTGACTATCCATTGCAACTCCATCTTCTGTTACAACTACACAATTTAAAGAAGTCAAAAGTTTATCTATTGAATGATTGATCGCAGGATCAATATGATACGGTCGACCTGCTAGAACAATAACTTTCATGTCATTTTTTTCTGCGTAAGTAAGTGCCATCTCAGTCATAACTTTTTGCTCAAGTTTAAATTTATCATACATGGCATTTCCATAATTTGTAGCTTCTTTTATTTCTTTTAAAGTTATATCTTTATAAAATTTTGAAAAATATTCAAAAGCTTTTTTTGGAAAATCTTT
>JBOFDW010000065.1:0-1671 GCA_051647385.1 Fusobacteriaceae bacterium | reverse complement strand
GCTTTGAAACCACTGCTGTTAAAGGTGTCTTCTAAGGTTCTTTGGCTTAATTTTTCATTATCAAAAATACAAAATAAAAGCAAATAAAACATTTTCTTACCGTGAAGCACTTTGCTATAGTGGTCTACTTTAGAAGTTGTAGAAAGATGGGTTAAAAGCGCTTCGGGAATAAACTCCAAAACTTGCTTGAGGGAGATTTTGTGGTCTTTAAAAACTGACATATGTAATTGATTATCAGCTATAAAGATACGAAATTAAATTCAAATAAACAAGTTAAACAATTGACAATCAACCTATTGACTCACTTTATCTTCTCAACAAAAAAAACAAAAAAGTCGGAAGAAAAATCTTCCGACCATGACTAGATCATCACGGTGTTTTTATAAATATTGAGTAACCCACAGTTCTGCTAACATATTCTATGTCAAAAAACAAGAAAAATTTTAAATATTTTCACTTGGCAAATTGATGGGTTTTTACATAGGGCGTTTCTTGTTTGATGACTGCAAAAATGCGGCTTACCAGTTTGCATTTTACGTTATTTAAGGCTAATAAACTGTGTTTTCCTTCTTCTTTTTTTCGTTCGTAGTATAGTTTCAGTTTAGGATCGTGCCGTATGGAAGTAAGGGCAAGAAGATGAAGCAAAGATTTCATCTTTTTGTCTGCCAAAGGATTTACCCTTTTTCTGCCTCTGATACTGCTTCTAGAGCTGAATTCGAAAGGTGCAATTGGTAAAGCTTCCAAAGGTTTAGTATGACAAACCAACAGTAAAAAGACCGAAAAAACACCGACTCCTCGCTAAATTAAAAGAGCTGTTTCCTCATATTTAAACCAAAACAGAACATTTTATTTTGTCCAACCTCATCTACACCTAAATCTGACCAAAAAAGTTCAAAGATTTTCAAAAAAGCGTAAAAAATTTGCTCAACAAAAAAATTATTTTTAGGTTTGCATCACAAAACAAAGAAAATGTACAACTCAATTATTATTTCTTCTATTATTATTACTGGTCTGATTTCAGATTCCGGGGAGGAATAATTTTGATGTAATCGAAAGATATATTTGAAAGCCTCCCGAGAAATCAGGAGGCTTTTTTTATGGAAATTAAAACAAGAAAATGAACGTATATAACAACAATATTATTATCAGCATTATTATTAGCTCGCCACCGTGAGAGATGCTGCTGTACGCCAAACTGTAAGCCTTTCTCACTTTCGGGAAAGGCTTTTTTTTTCCTAAAAAAGCAAATATCAACTCAATAAAAAAGTAAAAAACAATGTATTTCAACAACGAAACAGTCCTTTATCTGGACGGAAAATTTGTAAAGGCCTCCGAATCTACAACCGATCTGTATGGTCAAACCCTTCATTATGGTTATGGTGCTTTTGAAGGTATCCGTTCTTATGAAACAGAACACGGAACCAAGGTTTTTAAAGCCGAAGAGCATTACGAACGCTTAAAAAAATCCTGCGAACTGGTGAAAATTCCTTTGGATTATACAGTTCAAGAATTAGTTGAAGCCACCTACGAATTGCTGGAAAAAAACAATTTAAGGAATGCCTACATCCGACCGCTGGTATATTGCGCGCCAAATATGAGTTTGACAAAACCTACGAGCGTATCGCTGATGATCGCTGTGTGGGATTGGGGAGCTTATTTAGGTGAAAAATT
>JBOFDW010000064.1:0-5061 GCA_051647385.1 Fusobacteriaceae bacterium | reverse complement strand
TTATTTAAAGGATTTGTTACGCCAGAAGTTGCAAGCTGAAAACTTGTGTCAGTAATTTCTGGATCTGTGAAAACAACATTATTTTCTTTTGTAGGTTTAATATCAAATTTTTCTGGCTTCTGATACTCAGAATTATTTTCATAAGAAAAATATTTGGCGATGAGATTTTCAATATCTTTTACTTCAAAATCACCGACGATTATTAGAGAAATATTTTTTGGATTATACCATCTTTTATAAAAATTTAAAAACTTTTGTGTTGTGGCAGATTTTATAAATTCAGGCAAACCGATTGGTCTTCTATCCAAAAATTTTGAGTCTGCAAAAAGAGGATCTGTAAAAGATTTTTGTGCCCTGTCATTTAGCCCTTGAGAAAGTCTCCACTCAGAAATTATAATATTTTTTTCGTCATCTATATCTTTTTGCGTGAAACTAATATTTGTTCCCCATTCTTTAAAAGTTACAAAACCTGCGTCGATTTCTTTTGGAGTTGTTGGAACATCCAACGTATAAACCGTCTTATTAAAAGTTGTGTACGCATTTATATCTCCGCCAAAATTTAATCCAAGCGACTGCAAATATTTTAGCAAATCATTTTTAGGGAAATTTTTCGTACCATTAAACGCCATGTGCTCAAGAAAATGTGCGAGCCCTCTTTGGTCATCGTCTTCGTTTAAAGACCCAACAGACACCACCATATTTATTGTTGCTCTTTTTTCTGGCTTAGCATTTTTCAAAATATAATATTTCAGTCCGTTTGGAAGTTCACCTATCACCAAATTTTTTGAGTTTGGTATCATAGATTTTTCCGTATAACTTCTATAAAATTTCAGTACAGAAATTACCAGTATAAATATTGCCACAAAAAATATTGTACCTAATATTTTTTTCTTAATAGTCATTATATTGCTCCTTAAAAAAATTATAATATATTAATTAATTTTATATTATTTTTTCCAAAAAAAAATTTTCCCCCAAAAAAATACAAAGGAAAAATTTTTAATTAAAATTATAGAATTATCTATAAATATATTTTTTAATTGGTGCAATAAGAGAAAATGCCACAGCCATTTTTACAATGTCACCAACTATGAACGGATAAAGTCCCCATGCCAAAAGTGGTTTGTCGAATCCAACAACCATTCCCATCCAAGATATTCCAACTGCATAAAGAACGACGTTAGCCAAAAATAATCCTAGCAAAAGTCCAGCAAGATTTTTGCTGTAACCCTTTGAAGCAAAAATTCCCATGACATAACTTGCTGCAACATACCCAATTATATATCCGAAAGAAGCTGCATTATATCCGCTTGCTCCTCCTGCAAAAATTGGTGCTCCCAAAACTCCAGCAACTAAATATGCACCAGACGCTAAAGTTGAAAGTCTGCTTCCCAAAATTCCTGCCACTAAAAATACTGCAAGAGTTCCGCCAGAAATTGGAACCGGTGTAAACGGTAAAGGAATTTGCATTCGCCCGACAACTGCATAAAATAAAACTCCTAAAGTCACCAACAAAATTTTCTCAACTATTTTTTTCTTGGCTCCGTTAAAAATAGCATTTTCTAATTTAACACTTGTAATCACTTTTTTCCTCCTAAATATTTTGTATTTTTTTTATTTTAAAACTTTAATTCTCGTAAATATTTAAATCTTTATAATTCTAACTTTTAAATT
The DNA here is from genome assembly GCA_051647385.1 of Fusobacteriaceae bacterium. Classification (GTDB taxonomy): domain Bacteria; phylum Fusobacteriota; class Fusobacteriia; order Fusobacteriales; family Fusobacteriaceae; genus JAGNZR01. The sequence goes on along the minus strand of JBOFDW010000064.1, from coordinate 3,387 downwards.
TTATCTTATTATTTAAAATAATATTTTTCGGATGTGTCCCAAGTTTTTTCAGTGGAACTTTTTCCCCAAGCTCCTTATAATATTCCGTCCAATAATCAGATGCAATTTCTGGTGAATCACCAAAACTCATAGGCAAAGATTTTATAATTTCTTCCTTCATGAGAGAATTAATTATGTGCTGAACAAGTTCGCTACAATAAAAACCGTCTTTTTCCTCCATGAAATATTTGTTATATGGCTCGCCCAATAATTTCGTGAAAAATTCTCGAATTTTATTTTGGATTTTTTCTATGCCTAAAACTTCATAAACATGAAACTTTTTTTCTTGCAACCATTCATCAAGCGAAGAAATAATCACGCCTTTTTCTTTATCAGTTTCGACAACTTCTCCACAACCTATATAAAGTCCGCAGTGAAAATAATCGTGCGAGCTTTTATTTTTATAGATTTGACCGATTTCTTTTTCAAAACTTGTTTCACCGTCATATTCCAAAAGAATATCTCCTATTCTCATAGCAACACCTCTTTGACAAAAGTCAATCATGATATTTTAGCATAAATATAATATTAAATCAAAAATTTTTTTGTATTTTTTGTCTTGATTTTTTATTTTTTAAAATATTTATCTCTAATATTTTTTCTCAAATATTTTCACGTGCGAAATATTTTTATTTCTAAATTTATTTGTTATTTTACAAATTATAATGTATTATTTAATAGTTGTGAATATTTTTCAAGAGGAGAGTTTATTTTATGTCAAATATAGTTTCAATAATTGCAGGTTATTTTTTAAATTTTGGTTATGTAGGAATTGGAATTATGATGCTTTTGGAAGCCAGCTTCATTCCTTTTCCATCTGAAGTCGCAATGATTCCAGCTGGTATTTTTGCTGCAAAAGGTCAAATGAATATTTTCGTCGCAATAATTATTGGAGTGTTGGGCAGTTTGCTTGGCAGTTCTGTCAACTATATTTTAGGACGAAAATTTGGACGAGAATTTTTGTACAAGTACGGAAAATATTTATTTTTGAATCACAAAAAACTTGATGAGATGGATTTATTATTCAAAGATAAAGGTCCGCTAATAACTTTTCTTGGAAGACTTGTGCCAGTTGTGCGACAATATATTTCTTTTCCTGCTGGAATTTCCAAGATGAATTATTTTAAATTTATTCTTTATACAGGATTAGGTTCTGGGATTTGGTGCACAATTTTGGCGTACCTCGGATTTTATTACGGCAACAATCAAGACAAAATTAATTCCTTCATATTAAAATTTAAAGTTGCGATAATTATTGTGGTTATTCTTTTGGTTGCATATTATATTTACTGGAAATTTTTCTCAAAAAAAGTTTCTGCTAAATAAAAAAATTAAATTCAAATTTATTTTATCATAAATATAGGGAGAAAATAAACTAATGGTAGATGAAAAATTAAAATATCAATTTAGAACAACGGTAAATATAGATTATGAAATTTTTGTAAATACAAAATATAAAGAAGATTGTGGATGTCTTTGCTCTTGTATGGATTGGTTAGATTTTTCAATAGATTATATCAAAAAAATCATGAAGAAATAAAAAAATAGTAAAATATGATGAATATTTCAGAGTTTTTTCCTATATTGCAGCGGTAGATTCAGTGTGGGAAACAATTCGGCAATTACACAGAATATTTATTGATATCAAATCAACTCCTTTTGAAGGAGAAAGCATTATTTTCAAAAAAGATAAAAGCGACAATCTTTATTTTAAAGATATTAGAGCTGTCTTTGGAACACATTCTACAAACTTGGAAATAGGTGGTAAAAAATGTTTTGCAAGTTGGTCAACTCCACGAAAAATAGAAACCGATAAATATGATTATGAAGTGGATTTATATAATGCAAAGATTAAAAATGACGACATGATTCTTGGTAAATTTGGATTTAATTTTTGCGATATCGATTTGTTTTTAGGAAGTAGATATGGATACTTAAAGAAAATAATAAAAGAGATCAAAAACAAACATAATATTTTTATAGAAGAATTTCAAACTAAAAAAATTCAAAAAAATAGTGACCTTTTAAGTCAACTAAAAATATTAGAAAAAGAAGCTGAAGAAAGATTATTATCTGACAATATTTCTGATATAAAAAAGTTAATAGAAATATTTTCTACAAAAATAACAGATGAAAAAAATGATGTAATTACAAAAAAATACAGAAATGAAACGCAAAAATTTATCCCTAGTATTATCAACAATTTTCTAAAAATGAATTATTGTAAAATATGGGAAAAATTACTAAACAGTTTCGATGACACCAATTGGAACAGCTTATTTGCAGATGATTGGTACACAAAAAGTCAAGGAGAAGGTCATCTGAGACGTCAAGCAAAAGAACTTGCAAAAACTTTAGAAAATTACGTTTTTATAGATTCTGAAAAAATGGAAATTTCTGAAATTCGTGCATTGGCAAGAATTGGAATGCACTACTATGCGAAAGAAATAAAATCAAAGAAGAAAAAATTATAAATATTTTTTAAATCTTAAAAATTACACACGAATTTATAAATAGCAATATCGTCAGAAATATTTCCGCTTTTAATTTCGTACTCAATATCACTCATCTCTTTAATTTTGCTTAACAAAAATTCGCTGTCAAATTCTGTGGCAAGTTTTATTTTCAAAAAAATTGGATAAGCAGGAATTTGTCTCTTAGTAGTCGAGTTTAAAAATCTTTTGCCCAAAGTTTTATAAAGCACATTAAAATCGTTATAAGAAATATCGTAACGAATTTCTCGGTTATCAAGGAGAAGTTTTAACTTATAAAGCGTAATCATCTCCTCGAGAATCGTCGCAACAAATTGAAAATAAAGTTTTTCCTGCTCAAGGTAAACGAGCAAATCTTTTTTCTCTTTGGAAATCAAAAATTTATCGATTAATTTTCTGATATTAAATTCTGTGCTTGCAATCAAAACTCCCTGAACTTTTTCCAGTGAATAAGTTTCATCGCCCAAAAAGTTTTTGATTTTCTCAACTTCATTTCTAACTTTAAAAAATTCTTCGCCGATTATTTCCAAAAGTTTTAACGCCTCAATTTTTGTTATTCCAAGTTCTTTTATTACAAAATTTTCTGTTGATTTTTTTTGATCTTCAGTTCTGGCTAAAATTATTTCACCGATTTTTTCCAAAGCTTCTTTGGATTTTTTATCTGGCTCATTTGTTCTTTTACCAAATTCATTTATTTCTTCCTCGTACAAAAAAATCACATCTTTTTCCGCAAGGCTAAATTCACCCAGACTTTTTATAAATTTATCTGGATTTTTTAGTTGCTCAAATCTTTTCACGACAAAAATTTCTTTCCCACCAAACATAGAATTTTGAGAAACTTTAACCAAAAAATTTC